>DASSYL010000138.1:0-12967 GCA_035703315.1 Candidatus Acidiferrum sp.
TCCCTGAAGCTCAGTTTTCTCCTGGTCGGTCTCCTGGCCCTGGTTCCATCTGTTGTTTCGCTCGCCGCCATCCATTCTGTCGCCCCGCTAAAATGGATCGTCTTCGCCGCGGCTGCCCCACTAACCTTCGCTTTCTTTCTGCTGCTTGCGAACTATTCCACGCGCCTCACTCGCGGCGCTCTCGTTCCTTCTTTAAACAAAAAACTTGCTGATCAAGGAATCCAATCTGCCTCCTGGAGCGGCATTTTCGTAAATTTCTCTCCCGCAGCCGCGCCTCGCCTTTACGATGGCAGCGCGACCTGGGACATCGGTTACGTTTTCCTCCGTTCCGATCGGCTTTGTTACTGCGGCGAGGAAACCAGCTTCGCTCTCCGCCAGGACCAGATCACAGAGATTCGCGTGGCCGACGGTTTGCCCGCACTCGTCGCATCGAAGCGCATTTACATTGCCTGGAAAGATGAGGAGCGAGGCGGGTGCGGCGTGTTCAACATCAGCTGCGGCAATGCCGCTTCCACGCTTCAAGGCAATCGGCTCACTGCCGATCTGGCTTCGCGCCTCGATGCCTGGTGGAAAGCTTCGCCCGTCACGCGGCCCCTTCCTCCGCAGCTCGCGCAGCTTGCTTCACCGCAAATTCGCGCCGTTACCAGCCAGAAACCCGGCGCAAACTGGAAGCCGAGAAGGCTAAGCGGAGAATTGCTGTGGACCGCTATCTTCACAGGCGTCGGCGCCACCTTGTGCGGCCTGCCCTTTCATCTCACGCCATTTTTGCTCAATCTTGTGAATCCGGCTTTCTACTCAAACATTGGCATACAGAATCATTTTTCCTCGCCCGGCGCCGGCTGGTTCGCCGTTTTGGTAGCCGTCCTCATCCGGTTTGTCATCATCACTCCCGCTCTTCGTTATAGGGACGTGCCGAAACTGGTCGCCGCCTCTGTCGCCAAAACCGAAGTCGCGCCCCCGCCCCCTCCGCCCGCAATCGCACCGGCTAACTCCAATCCGACCGACAAAGAGCGTATCCCCGTCCACTGACGCGCCAACATACTCGTGAGCCCGATCTAGCCGGAACTTTGCGATTCCCTCCCTTCGTCCGGCTAGTTGCCTTTCGCTGTTTCTTGCACCCGGAATACCACGTCAATGATTTGCCGCTGGTCATCAATTGCAATTTCCGGCCTAACTTCAGCCTCAAAATTCTTCGCGCTGTAAAGCTTCTGGATCCGCTCTATACCAGCGTGGGCTGCGTTAATGCTCACAAGGTCGCCTGTACGGAGCTGCATCTGCTCCCGCAGAGTCTCTGACGAGATGCGCAGAGGCTGGCCTGCCTCAGCGTTCTGGAAACCCACGGTCCCCACACGGTACTGCGCGCCTTCTTGAATGGTGGTCACTATGCGTACACTCTGCTTCCCGCCGTTGCTTCCAAGAGGCTCGGACACCGGATCGCTCGCAACCGCCTTGAAGTAACCACGATTCTGGAATTCCAATCGAACTGCCTCTTCGATCACGGACTTCGCCAATTGCGTGGGGTCGTCATACTCTCGACCTTTCCACGCTTTCAGAATTCTGCCCTGTACTCCCTCTCGATCATGCACGTCCCCTTCGATCTTGATTTCGCCCAAAACATATTTCGTGGCGGATTGCGGGGTGCCTTGCGCCTTCGACGAAAACATTGCTGCTCGCGGGCTCAGAGCTCCGACGGCAACCGGCCCCAATACCACCGTCACTCCGATTGCCGCCAGTAACGCTCTTCTCTTTATATCCAGTTGTAATGCCACTCGTTTGTTCGTGATCGCCTCGATTCTCTCTTTGAGCTTCGCTCCGGTTACACCCGCCATCAATGACGGCGGCGTTGCCAGGCGGAGCTCGCAAATCTTCAAAATGCTTTCCGCGTAAGTCCGCGGATCGCTTCCGTTCGCCAGGACCTCTTCGTCACAAGCCCGCTCCCGCTCTTCCATCATTTGCGCGCCAATCCACCAAACCGCAGGATGAAACCAGAAGATGGCTTCCACCAGCAGATGTACCGCTGCCGCCAGATTGTCCCGCCGCTTCACGTGGCACAGTTCATGGCTCAGAATCGCTTCCAGTTCCTTTGGCATGAGTCGCTCGGAAACTCCCGCGGGAAGAAAAAGCACGGGGCGAAAAAACCCCACGATCCCGGGCTCCAGCGGAATCGCAGCAGCCACCAAGTCCACACTTCCCTTCATTCCATTCGCGTTTTCAAGTCCGCGCACCATGTCCAACTCGCGTCCCACCGTCAACTGCGTCGCGTTCCGGACAATCGCGACGGTCCGCCGCCAGCGCAGCCACCAGAACACCATCACTGCCGCCACCCCCATCGCCCACGCCATCAGCAAAATCGTCGCTGCAAACCGTGCCGCCAGCGTCAGATGGTTCGCGGAAGCCAGGTCCGGTGTCGCCCGAGCGCCAAACGGTCCGCGAATCAGAAACAAAATCTCCGGACTTTCGATTCCAGGCGCCCGCAACCGCGAAAAGTAATTCCCCGCTGCGACCAGCAAGGAAACTGGGATCAGAAATTTCAGCGATGCGATCAACCACAGCGTATAGCGGACCTGCGCACGGTTCTTCTTCAGGGGCACCGTCAGCAACGCCACCACGGCTACCAACAGCGTGGTTTGCCACAAATGCTCTCCCACCGGCTTCCAGAAACTTTCCAGAGCCAGCCACGAAGCCGGCCAAATCGCGCACAGATTCATCGCTCAGCCTCCCGTTCCGTGGCTTTCCGTAACGCCTTTTCCGCTTCTCGCACGTCCGCCATCGTCAACTGTCCCGATTCCACCAGGTGCGCCATTACCGGCTGGATCCGACCGCCAAACAGACTCAGCAAATCATCCACCAGCCGGCGCTGCGCCGCCTGCCGTGTGACCGCCGCTTCAAAAATGTGCGCGTTGCCGATCTTCCTCACCCGCCGCACGAGCTTTTTCTTTTCCATCCGGTACACCGTGGTCTGGATCGTGGTGTAGGCAGGCCGTTTCTTGTCCGGAAATGCCTCTTGTATCTCCCGGATCGAAATTGCTCCCGCGCTCCACAATGCTTCCATAATCTGCAGTTCCAGCTTGGTCAGTTTAGGCAAACTCACTAACGCCTCCTACTACATACGTTTGTAATACTACTATGTTCGTTTCTGTGTCAAGAGAAGTTATTGGCACCTGCAAAGGGCTTCCCTCCTCCCCGTAATCTTTCTTGTTTTCTACGTGGTATGCCGGGCGCCACTTCCACAGCCGATTCGAGCGGTATAAGAGGATTACCTACTCCGATTCGATAACTCGTTACGAGTGCGCGATCATATCCTCTTAATCGCCAGCTGCCGTCTCCTGAACGACCTGCTCCCCAGCGTTTGGCCTTCGTCCCTGCGATTTGCAGAAATCCGAAATGGCGTTAGTATGAAACTCTGAAAATCACCGAAAAGCCGGAGGGTCTCGTGATCGCCATCGAAAACGTGTCCGCGGGTCCATCCCAATCTGGCAAATCTCAGTCCGCAAACTCTCGGCGTGATTTCCTGCGCGGCATGGTCGGCGCCGGAGCTTTCGTCCTGGCCGCACGTTATCTTCCGGCCGAAACTCTTCCTGGCGGAGTCGGCGCGGCCGGCATGCCCAACGGCGTCGCCGACATCGCTCTCAAAGGCCCGCTTTCCCCCAGCGTCTACCTCGCGATCGACACCGACGGCACCGTCTACACCATCGCGCACCGCTCGGAAATGGGCAGCGGCAGCAAGACCGCTCTCCCGCGCATCATCGCCGATGAACTCGACGCCGACTGGAACCGCGTGAAAATCGTTCAGGCCACGGGCGATGAAAAATACGGCGACCAAGACACCGACGGTTCCCACTCCGTTCGCGGTTCTTTCGACACGCTGCGTGAAACCGGTGCCGCCGCTCGCTTGATGCTGGTTCGCGCCGCCGCGCAAAACTGGAACGTTCCCGAATCCGAATGCACCACCGGCACGCACGAAGTGCTGCACAAAAAATCCGGCAAAGCAGCCGGGTACGGCGAACTGGTCGCGGCAGCCGCGAAACTCGAAGTGCCGAAAAAAGATGATCTCAAGCTCAAGACGCGCAGCCAGTGGCGTTACATGGGCAAGGGCGTTGCAAGCTACGACCTGAAAGATATGGTCCGCGGCAAGGCCGCTTACGGAATCGATACGCGCATGGACGGCATGCTCTACGCCAACCTCGCGCATCCGCCCGTTCTCGGCAGCGCGGTGAAATCTGTCGACGACAAGGACACTCTCGCCGTGCCGGGAGTAAAACAGACTGCCACCATCGATCCGTACAAGCCGCCGATCTTGTTTCAGGCGCACGGTGGCGTCGCCGTTCTTGCCGACAACACCTGGGCTGCCATTCAGGGCAAAAAGAAACTGAAAATCGAATGGACCGACAGCGAACACAAATCTTACAACTCCGATCCGTACAAAGCGGAATTGCAGGCGACGTGCCGCAAGCCGTGCAAAGTCGTTCGCGAAATGGGCAACGTGGATGAGGCGTTTTCGAAAGGCGGAAAAATCATCGAAGCCGAATATTACGCGCCGATGCTGGCGCACGCTTCCATGGAGCCGCCCGCCGCCCTCGCTTCTTACAAAGATGGCAAAGTCGAGATCTGGTCCGCCACGCAGAATCCGCAAGGCACGCGTGAAGCTGTCGCTTCCGCGGTCGGTGCGAAGAAAGAAGACGTCACCGTCAACGTGACTTTGCTCGGCGGCGGCTTTGGCCGCAAATCTTTTCCGGATTACGCCTCTGAAGCGGCGATTCTCTCCAAGAAAACCGGCAAGCCGGTGAAAGTAGTCTGGAGCCGCGAAGACGACATTCAGTTCGACACCTTCCACAGCGTCGCCGCAATGTATTTGAAAGCGTCGCTCGGTCCCGACGGCAAGCCGACGGCCTGGCTGCAGCGCAGCACATTTCCGCCAATCGCATCCACGTTCGACGCCAGTGCCCTGACCGCCGACGCCGGCGAAATAGGCCTTGGCTGGAGTGACTTGCCCTTCGCCATTCCCAATCACCGCGCGGAAAACGGTGAAGCCAAAGCCCACGTGCGCATCGGCTGGCTGCGCAGCGTATGCAACGTCTTTCACGGCTTCGCGGAGCATTCCTTCGCCGATGAGCTCGCGCATACCGCTGGCAAAGATCCGCGCGAGTACGTTCTCTCGCTGCTCGGACCCGATCGCATCATTCCGAAGTCAGAGTTGGCAAAGAACTACACCAATTACGATGGCGACTACGAGAAGTATCCCATCGACACTGCGCGCTTTCGCCGCGTGCTGGAAATTGCCACGGAAAGAGCCGGCTGGGGCAAAAGGAAAAACGGCAACGGCTTTGGCATGGGCCTGGCCATTCACCGCAGCTTCCTGACTTACGTCGCCACCGTGGTGCAGGTGGAAATGGACAAGGATGGCAAAGTAAAAATCGGCCGCGTGGACACGGCCGTCGACGCCGGCACCATCGTCAATCCGGAAATGGCGTTGCAGCAGTTTGAGGGCGCCGCCACCTTTAGCACCAGCCTCGCATTCTTTGGAGAAATCACCGCGAAAGACGGCGTGATTCAACAAACCAATTTCGATACCTATCCGATGGCGCGCATGAACACCTCTCCGCGCGAAACCTATGTGCACCTGGTACCGAGCGAAGCGCCTCCCGCCGGCATCGGCGAACCCGGCGTTCCGCCATTCACGCCCGCGCTGTGCAATGCTATTTTTGCCGCCACCGGCAAGCGCGTCCGCGAACTGCCGCTCAGCAAACTCGGCCTCGCGTAATTTGTTTGCAGGTGTATACACGGCGCTACCAGTACTTGCATCGGCGCGAGGCGCGCAAGATACTTGGCGCGTGAAAAGTTGCGCCCTTTTTCTATTCGGACTTGTCGTAATTTTTTCTCCGCCGCTGGCGGCGCAGCGACGGCCTGTTTTGCCCCAGATTGACCTTCCGCATCCTTATTACTATCGCGAAATGTATTTGCCGCAACTGACCAGTGGGCCGAGCAGCGTCGCGTGGGCGCCCGACTCAAAGGGAGTTGTGTATTCGATGGCGGGCTCGTTGTGGCGGCAGAAGTTGAATTCGAAAGAAGCCATTCAGCTGACCGATGGTGATGGATACGACTATCAACCCGACTGGTCGCCGGACGGAAAAAGCATCATCTATGTTTCCTATCAGACGGACGCGATGGAGTTGTGGCTGCTGGATGTGGTCACAGGGAAATCCACACAACTGACGACCGGCGGAGCGGTGAATGTGGAGCCGCGTTGGTCGCCGGACGGAAAGCGGATTGTATTTGTCTCCACTGCGTTCAACAAGCGATTCCATATTTTCCGAGCGGATGTGAAGGACGCCAAACTGGAAAACATCGTCCGGCTGACCGGCGAAACCAAGAGCGGTCTCCCGCGCTACTACTACAGCCAGTACGACATGGAAATCAACCCTGTGTGGACGCGCGACGGGCAGGAGATTTTGTACGTTTCGAACAAAGGGCATATCCACGGGACGGGCGGATTCTGGCGGATGAGAGCGGAGCCGGGGGCGTCGGCGCGGGAAATCCACTACGAAGAAACGAACTGGCAAGCGCGGCCCGATTTTTCTCCCGACGGCTCGCGCATGGTCTTCAGTTCTTATCTCGGCCGCCAGTGGCATAACCTGTGGGTCATGCCGGCCAACGGCGGCGACGCGTTTCCCATCTCCTACGGCGACTGGGACGAAACGAATGTGCGCTGGGCACCCGATGGAATACGGCTGGTTTTCCTATCCAATCAGGAAGGCAACACCGCAATCAGAGTTCAGAACGTGACAACCGCCGAGAAACAGGAGTTGTCTACTACCTCGAAGCGCTATCTGAAACCACATGGAATACTTCAGCTCTCTGTAGCCGGCCTGGAGACCGGCACGAGGGCCAGAATCACGGTCACGGATACGAAGGGGAAATCGTATGCTCCGGACAGATGCTGGTTTTACGCGGATGATGGATTTGACCGCAAGGAGCGGCCTTTCGAAACTCATTATTTTTATTCGAATTGTAAAGGAGGCGAATTGGCCGTGCCTACCGGCCCTACGACGATCACTGTCGTCGCGGGTTTCGCCCATCGGGCGAACACACGGACAGTGAACGTAACGGAAGGTGCGGAGAACGAAGAGTTTTACGCACGTCCGCTGGGCCGGCTGGATGACCGGGACGGAAAATGGGTCAGCGCCGATCTGCACGTGCACCGAAATTACGGTGGAATCTACAAGAATGATCGCCACAAACTCATCGAACAGGCTGAAGCGGAAGATCTGGACCTGGTGAACAACCTGGTGGTGAATAAGGAGCAGCGGATTCCGGATATCGCTGCATTCGAACCTACCGCCGATAGCCAGGATGCGGACCACCAAATCATTCTCGGTCAGGAATTTCACACGAGTTATTGGGGACATCGGGGAATTCTGAACCTGAAGAGGTATTTGCTATTGCCCGGGTATGCGGGGTATCCGAACACGGCGGCGGCGAGTTTGTTGCCGATGAATGCGGATGTGTATGACATGGCGCACGAACGAGGAGCGCTGGTCGGCGCAGTGCATCCGTTCGATGAAGTACCGGATCCGTTTGCGAAGCCAGCGAAGAGGATCACCGACGAACTGCCGGTGGATGTTGCGCTCGGCAAGCTGGATTACATGGAAATTGTTGGATTCAGCGACCACAAATCCACAGCGGCGGTTTGGTACAAGCTGCTGAATCTGGGTTATCGCATCCCCGCGGGTGCGGGGACAGATGCGACTGCAAATTATGCCGCGCCGATTCGAGGAATGGTGGGCTTCAACCGCGTGTATACATGGGTGCCCGCCTGGCCGCTGAACCTGGAAATGTGGACCGACGGATTCAAGCGCGGGCGGACGTTTGCGACGAACGGGCCGCTGGTCAACTTTACGTTGGACGGAGAGATGGTGGGCAGCGAGTTGAAGCTGGAAAAGCCGCAGCAGGAGGTTGCGTTTGCGGCACGGCTGCGGTCAACTGTTCCGGTGGATCATTTGGAAGTGATGTGCAACGGAAGGGTAGTGAGGGAACTGAATTTGGAAGGGACGCGCGACGCGGCGGATGTGAAAGGAACGATTCCGATTCGAGAGAGCGGATGGTGTTTGCTGCGCGCGTACACCGACAAGGCAGTGTATCCGCTGCTGGACAATTATGCGTATGCCACGACGAGCCCGGTGTACGTGACGGTGGCGGGCGCGAAGCCGCGTTCGCCGGAAGATGCGAAATACTTTGCGGCGTGGATTGCGCAAACGATGGCAATTACCAGCGCGTACCCAGATTGGAATTCGGCGCAGGAAAGAGAACTAGTGATGAAGCGTTTGAGCGATGCCAAGGCGATCTATGAACGGATGGAATAGGACCGCGCGCGGGTCGGACGGTCCGAGGCGAAACAGGTTTTAGTGGACATTCGGGAAATAGAGGATAGAATGCGGAAACGGTGTACACGGGCAAAACGTGTTGCAACCGGAAACAGACGGGTTGTATTGAACTTATCGGTGTCATCCGGCGCGCCGGGCCAGCGGTTCCTTCGAGCGGCGCACTTCCCGGCGTATTTTTAAATAAATCGATTTATTACAGGCGATTTGTGCGTTCGCGCGAGGGCAATTCATGATTGTAGGAGTTCCGAAAGAGAGCTATCCGGGCGAGCGGCGGGTGGCGCTGGTGCCGGGCGTGCTGGCGAGTTTGGCCAAAGCCGGACTCGAGGTGATGGTGGAAGCGGGCGCGGGCGAATCGGCGGGATATCCGGACAGGGAGTATGCGGAGAAGGGCGCGAAGGTGGTGACGAGCCGCGCGGACATTTTTGCGGCCTCGGACATCATCGTGCAGGTTCTTTGTTACGGATCAAACGACAAAACGGGGCACGCCGACTTGCCACTGCTGCGCAACGGGCAAGCGCTGGTGGGGTTTTTGCGCCCCCTGGGGGCAGCGGAGACCTTGCAGGAAATTGCAAGGACTGGAGCGACGTCGTTTTCAGTGGAGCTGATGCCGCGCACGACGCGGGCGCAAAGCATGGACGCATTGTCGTCGATGGCGACGATTTGCGGATACAAGGCAGTAGTGATGGCGGCGGATACCTTGCCAAGAATTTTCCCGATGCTGACGACGGCGGCGGGAACGATTACGCCGGGGCGCGTGCTGATCATCGGAGCGGGTGTGGCGGGACTACAGGCGATTGCGACCGCGCGACGCCTGGGCGCAGTGGCTTCGGCTTATGACATGCGGCCTGCTGCGAAAGAGCAAGTGCAGAGCCTAGGCGGACGATTCGTAGAGTTGGCAATTGAAGCGAAAGATGCGCAGGACGCGCGGGGCTATGCGACGGCGCAAGGTGAGGAGTTTTATCGCAAGCAGCGGGAATTGCTGGGCGACGCAGTTGCGGCGAATGACGTGGTGATCACCGCGGCGGTGATTCCAGGAAAGACTTCGCCGATTCTGGTGACCAAAGAGATGGTGGCGCGGATGGCGCCGGGCTCAGTGATCGTGGATCTGGCGGCGGAGCGCGGCGGAAATTGCGAGCTGACACGAGGCGGCGAAATCGTAGTGGAGCATGGAGTAACGATCATCGGCGCGTTCAACCTGGCCAGTGCTGTGCCGTATCACGCGAGCCAGATGTATGCGAAGAACGTGACGGCGTTTTTGCTGAACCTGGTGAAGGACGGAAAGCTAGAGATCAACGAAGCGGATGAAATCCACCGCGAGACGCTGCTGACGCACGGAGGCGAGATCGTGAACGCGCGGGTGCGAGAATTTTTCGGGCTACCGGCGTTGGCAGCGAAGGGAGCGTGATGTCGTGAAGCTCGACCTTTTATCCAGCTTGTATGTATTCATGCTGGCGGCGTTCATTGGATTTGAAGTGATCCGGAGAGTTTCGCCGCTGCTGCACACACCGCTGATGTCGCTGACCAACGCACTGGACGCAATCGCGGTGGTAGGCGCAATTATTCTTGCCGGCGAACACAAGACCACACTCGCCACGATCTTGGGGACGATTGCCATCGTTTCAGCGACCAGTAACATTGTCGGCGGATTCATCATTACCGACCGCATGCTCAAAATGTTCAAGTCCAGCGGGGCCAGGAAAGCATGAGCATGGCTTCGACCGACTTGATCATCGAAATCGCGTACATCATCGCGACAGCGCTGTTCATCCTGTCGCTGAAATGGCTGAGTTCGCCAACCACGGCGCGACGCGGGGTATTTGCCGGCGAAGCAGGCATGCTGCTGGCCATAGCAGGCACACTGCTGCACCACGGCATCGTGGATTATAAGTGGATCGCCATTGCGCTGGTGCTGGGAACGTTGATCGGCATACCGCTGGGACGGGTACACATGACGGCGGTCCCACAGCGGACGGCACTGAGCCACGCATTTGGCGCGTTGTGCGTGACGCTGGTCGGAACGGCGGAATTCTATTTGCGCGCACCGGACGTGCCGAAGTTCATGATGGCCGTGCTTTCGATGGAAGTGATCCTTGGCTCGCTGACGCTGACGGGAAGTTTGATGGCGGCGGGCAAACTGCAGGAAGTGCTGCCGCAACGGCCGATTACCTATAAAGGACAGAATTTCGTCAACTTGTCGTTGCTGGGCGTCGCGATCATCATCGCGGCAATGCTGGTGATGGATCCTTCAAGGATGTATTTGTATCCCCTGATGGTGGTGATTCCGCTGATTTTTGGCGTGATGATGATCATTCCGATCGGCGGGGCGGACATGCCAACGGTGATTTCGCTGTTGAATTCCTACGCGGGGCTTTCCGCGGCGGCGATGGGATTCGTGCTGGATAGCAAGCTGCTGATCGTAGCGGGGGCGCTCGACGGGGCATCGGGCTTCATCCTTTCGGTGAATATGTCGAAGGCCATGAACCGATCGTTCACCAACGTGCTGTTCGGAGCGTTTGGGCAAGAGCAAGCGGCGGCCGGCAGCCAAGAAGAAGCCAAACCGGTGCGCAGCGCGACGGCCGAAGAGTCGGCGGCGATTCTGGCAGCGGCGAACAAAGTGGTGATCGTACCGGGCTACGGGATGGCGGTATCGCAAGCGCAACACAAAGTGCGGGAACTCTACGACGCGCTGAGCAAGCGCGGTGTGGACGTGAAATTTGGGATTCATCCGGTGGCGGGACGCATGCCGGGACACATGAACGTACTACTGGCGGAAGCGGATATTCCTTACGACAAGCTGCTGGACATGGACGAAATCAATGGCGACTTCCAACAAACGGATGTAGCGCTGATTATCGGCGCGAACGATGTGACGAATCCTGCGGCGCGCAGCGACACGAGCAGCCCAATTTATGGAATGCCCATCCTCGATGTAGACAAGGCGCGCACGGTGATGGTGATCAAGCGCGGCATGTCGGCGGGTTTCGCGGGAATTGAGAACCCACTGTATTATCTGGACAGGACGTTGATGCTTTTCGGAGATGCGAAGGGATTCGTCGGAAACATCGTGCGTGAATTGACCGGTGCTGGCCACGCGTAGCCAAGTGGTCAAACTGCCGATGTGAGCGGGAAATTGGGACACGGAATATGGTGGAAATCATGGCGAATCTTCTGACCGTTGCAGCAGGCGTGGAGACGAACTAAGTCCTTTACTTTTCAATAGCTTGCATCTATTCTGGTCATCGTAATGTGTGCCCCGCCTCGAGTCATCTCCATGACAAATTTACGGCATTTTTCCAGGTGCTGGATGGTCTTCATCTTGTTCTCTTTGTGCATCTTGCTGCCAGCCGCGGTGCTAGCAGGATCCGACGATACGCCGTCGGACCCGACGAAGGAGCCGGGGCTGGAGCCGATTCTCGGCTACATTGCGAAATCCTGGGACACATTGACGCGCTCGATGGAAGAGTGCACGACGGTGGTGGACCCGAAGCTCGCAGAAAATTCAGTGCTGTACCTGCCGGCGGAGATGGCAGTGCCGCCGCACATCGCGGAGCTGCAAAGGCGGTGTCACATCCAGGTGAAGTCGCTGCCAGAGAAAATCACACAGCCGGGACAAATTAATACGGCCAAACTGGACCCGCAAGGGTTGCTCTATCTGGAGCACAAGTACGTGGTGCCGGGCGGACGATTCAATGAGATGTACGGATGGGACAGCTATTTTATCGTGCGCGGGCTAGTGCGCGACGGACGCATTGAGATGGCCAAGGGGATGATCGAAAACTTTTTGTTTGAGATCGAGCACTACGGAACGGTCTTGAACGCGAACCGCAGCTATTACCTGAGCCGGTCGCAGCCGCCATTTTTGACTTCGATGATTTTGAGCGTGTATGAAGCGGAAAAAGCGGCGGGACACGAAGACCGGAAATGGCTGGAGCGGGCGTATCGATACGCCGCGAAGGATTACGAGATGTGGACGCGCGATCCGCACACGGCAGAGGGAACGGGGCTTTCGCGCTACTACGATTTTGGCGATGTGCCGGCGCCGGAGAGCTTGAAGGATGAAACGGATCACTACCGGCGGGTGGCGGCGTACTTCGTGATGCATCCGGAATTAGACCGCGGGTACTTGGACCGCGAGACGGTTGCGAAGCCGAACCCGGACGGTGTGGGAAAACATTACACCGTGGAGGTTTGCGAAGGCTCGCTGATGGCAGCTCCGAAGCCGGATTGCGAAGATGCGACTGCCGTGACGTTGAGCAAGGAATTTTATCGCGGCGACCGTTCGATGCGCGAATCGGGATTTGACGTGTCGTTCCGGTTCGGGCCGCATGGCGCGGGGACGCATCACTATGCGGCGGTTTGCTTGAACAGCCTGCTCTACAAATACGAAAAAGACATGGAAAAGATGAGCACGATGCTGGGCCGGCCGAAGGACGCGGCGATCTGGAAAGACCGAGCGGCGGCGCGGAGCAAGAACATCCAGAAATATTTATGGGACGCGGAACAAGGAATGTTTTTTGATTGGGACCTGCATCACAAAGAGCGGTCGACTTACATTTACATCACAACGTTTTATCCGCTGTGGGCGG
>DASSYL010000203.1:0-2222 GCA_035703315.1 Candidatus Acidiferrum sp.
GCAATGGGCCGCTGCTGACCAACGTGGAAGTGTTCACGGTGTTCTGGGGCGCAGCGTGGCAAGATGCGACGAACTCTGCCGTGGTCCAGCAGATGAACGACTTTTTTGATTTTGTGCTGACCAGCAAGCTGATCGATCAGCTCGGCGAATACAGCGTCGAAGGAAAAGCGATCGGGCATGGAAAGCGAACGGGTTCACTCACGCTGACCACTTCGGAACCAGGCGCGAAAGTGCAAGACCGGGCGATTCAGAAAATGTTGCAGACGGAGATTGCCTCGGGTACGTTGCCCGCGAAGAATGCAAATTCCCTATACTTTGTGTTTTTGCCGCCGGGCACCCAGGTGGAACTGGGCGGAAGCGCATCCTGCACAGACTTTTGCGGGTATCACGACGCGACCAGCGACAATATTTTTTACGCGGCCATGCCTTATCCCAACTGCACGGGTTGCGAAGGCGGATTGGCGGCGCTGGACGCACTGACCTCCACTTCGTCGCACGAGTTGTGCGAAGCGATCACCGACCCGATTCCGGGGCAGGGCTGGTATGACGACGCGAACGGAGAGATCGGCGACATTTGCGCGTGGAAGACGAAGAAGCTGGAGAGTATACGGTGCAGCTGGAGTGGTCGAACGAGGCAGAGGCATGTGTGTGAAAGACCTGTGACGCGCCACTGCCAGCTACGAACGGTAGGGCAGTACCAGACGAAACCAATTCCTCAGCGGCTAAGCCCCCAGTGCCAGCCAAGCATTCATGTCGGAGCTGAAGTTCCGCCCGCTGCATACGCGGCCGCGCGTCAAGGCAGGGCAAAGGTAAAAAGCGTGGAGCCGGCGGCTACGGCTACGTACTGTTTCGCTTGGATGGCGAAGGTCATGGGCGCGGAATAAACGGAAGCACCGCACTGAAAATGCCAAAGCGGCTTGCCTGTGGCGGCGTCGAGAGCGATGAAGTTTCCTTCGGCATCACCTGTAAACACCAGCCCGCCTGCAGTGGAGAGAACGCCGGACCAAGTGGGCGAGGGATGTTTCCATTCCCATTTGATCGTTCCAGTCGCGGGATCGAGCGCGCGCAAAGCGCCGTAGAATGGCGCGGCGTCTTCGTTCGGAAAATAGGCGGAGCCATAGTAGGCGTGGCCCGGCTCGTAGGGTTGCGGCGCGGTGGAGAAAACGTCGCATTGCTCGCGTGCGGTGACGTAAAAAAGTTTGGTTTGCGGATCATAGGTGGGCGACATCCAGTTGGTAGCGCCGGCCGCCCCGGGGCAGACGCGATTGCCGTCGGGAGTGGGTGAGGCGTCTTTGGACGGGATGGGCGAGCCGTTCGAATCCTTTTCCTTGCTCCAGGAAACTTTGGCGTAGGAATCGGCACGCAGGAGTTTCCCGGTGGTGCGGTCGATCACGTAGAAGAAACCGTTGCGATTCGCCTGCACAATGAGTTTCTGACCGCCATCGTTCACGATTACCGGAATTTGCGTGGCATCGTAGTCGTGTTCATCGTGGCGCGTGAACTGGAAATGCCATTTGAGCCTGCCGGTGTCGGGATCAAGAGCCAGGAGAGAATTGGAATAGAGATTGTCTCCGGCGCGACCGATACCGCGATTCGAAGGAGAAGGATTGCCAGTGGTCCAAAACGTAGTGTTGGTTTCGGGATCGTAAGTGCCGGTGATCCATGCGGGCGAGCCGCCGATTTTCCAGGACTCGCCTTCCCAGGAATCGTTGCCGGGTTCGCCGGGAGCGGGAATGGTGTAGAAGCGCCATTTGCGCTGGCCGGTAGCCGCGTCGTACGCGTCAATGAATCCGCGGATGCCATATTCGCCGCCGGAAACGCCGACGAGGACGAGGTTCTTGATCACGAGAGGCGCGAGAGTAAAGCTGTAGCCCTTGGTGTAGTCCACTGCGGGAGTGTCCCAGAGGACATTGCCGGTTTTTGCGTCGAGCGCGAGCAGGTGGGAGTCGAGCGTTCCCATGAAGAGTTTGTCGCCCAGAATGGCGAAGCCACGATTGACGCGGCCGCAGCAGGGGCGAATGTCGTCGGGCAAGTTACGCTGGTATTGCCAGATGGGACGGCCGGTGCGAGCGTCGAGCGCGAAGGCGCGGTCATCGGGCGCGGTGCCGTAAAGAATGCCGTCGACGACCAGGGGCGTGGTTTCAAATTTGCCGCCGGCCATGGTTTGGTAGGCCCACTGCGGGACGAGTTTGCCGGCGTTGCCGGTATTGATTTGATCTAGA
>DASSYL010000216.1:0-5115 GCA_035703315.1 Candidatus Acidiferrum sp.
AAGGCAATGGCGCTTCCCTCAATCCAGCCAGGGTTTCCTTTGGCGAAGTGGAAGACTGGAAGGCGCGCAGTCACTCATTCCAATCGATTGCGCTCTACCGCGGCTGGACACCCACCGCAACGGGAGAGCAAGCTCCCGAGATCGTCTATGGCCTTCGCGTCTCTCAGAATTTCTTTCCCACGCTCGGTATCCAGCCGGTTCTAGGCAGCCCGATTTTGCCGGAACAGGATCGCCCGGATCGCTGGCAAGTTCTATTGTTGAGCCATTCGTACTGGACGCGACGTTTTGGTGCCGACCCCAAAGTCCTGGGAACGAAAATCTTGCTGGATCACGTTCCTTTTGAAATTATCGGAATACTTCCGGCAACTTTCGAGTCCCTCGCGTTTAATGACGCAGGCGGTCCTCCCGATGTGTGGGCGCCACTCGGATACGATCTTTCGCAGAGTGACGCTTGTCGCACCTGTCGCCAACTTGAAAGCGTCGCGCGCTTGAGGGATGGCGTTACCTTGCAACAGGCGCGGTCGGAGATGAAAGCCATCGGCGCCAGCTTGGTGCGTGACTTTCCCAAAGATTATTCGCCCAATTCCTTCGCTGCGGTGACGCCGCTCGGCGACAGCTGGTATGGCCGTGCGCAATCGGCGCTATGGACCTTGCTCGGCGCGACCGCTTTGGTCCTGTTGATTTCTTGTGCCAATGGCGCAAGCCTCTTTTTGGTTCGCGCGACCTCGAAGGAGCCAGAGCTCACTTTGCGAACGGCTTTGGGCGCCGGACGGCTGCGCATTGTTCGCCAGCTGCTTACCGAAAGCGTGGTGGTCAGCGTCCTCGGGGGAGCAGTCGGGATCCTGCTCGCCGTCGGCATAACACGCGTTGTGATCGCTTGGGGCCCCGCGGAGATTCCGCGTCTCAGCACGATTCGCCTCGACGTTTCGATTCTGGGTTTTGCGCTTGCGGTCAGTCTATTGACGGGAATCGTGACGGGTCTCATTCCCGCCTGGCAAGCTTCTCGTGCTATCCGTCGTGAAGCGATACACGAGACATCGCAGCGTGTCGTCGGTAACTCGCGGCTTTCAGCTCGCGATTGGTTCGTCGCAGCGCAGGTGTGTCTTGCCTTTGTGCTGGCAGTCGGGTCGGGGCTTCTCTCAAGAAGCTTTGCCAATGCGCTAAACGTCAACCCCGGTTACGAAACGCGGAATCTCTATACCGTAAACTTCGCGCTGGTCGGCCCGAAATATGCCGACGACGCTGCGGTGGTGCGATACGAGCGGGAAGCTTTGCGTCGGGTTAGTCATTTGCCCGGAGTGCGTGCTGCCGGGATTGTAAGCACCATGCCCAATGGCGGCGGTTTCGATCGAGCTGGCTTCCACGTTCGCGACCGTCTCGTACCTGACGTCGAGGCGCCGAGTGTCGACCGCTACCAGGTCAGTCCCGGTTATTTCGAGGCTATGGGCATACCGCTCAAGCGTGGCCGGTTATTCACCGAAGCGGACGCGAACGCAGCAACACGCGTGGCCATAATCAGCCGAGCAGCTGCTCTCGAAATTTGGCCGGGCGAAGACCCTCTAGGCAAACAGATTCAATTGGGCGGACGAGACGACCGCCAACCGTGGGCCTCGATCATCGGCATTGTCGGCGACGTCCACCAATACGGCCTGGATTTGCCGACGACCGCTCAAGCCTATGAGCTTTACACGCAATCGCCATTTAACAGGCCGGCGCTGCTCATTCGCAGCGAGCTAGATCCGCAAACATTGACCAGCGGCGTCACGAGCGAACTCCACGCGGTCGACAAGGACGTCCCGCTGTGGAACCCGGCGCCGATGAGCGAAGTTTTATCGTCGTCTCTGGCGCGTCGCCGTTTTACCACTAGCCTGTTCAGTTCCTTTGCCGTTTTGGCGTTGTTTCTTGCCGCGATTGGAATTTACGGCGTGTTGGGCTACGTGGTCGCGCAACGCACCGGCGAAATCGGAGTCCGCATGGCGCTAGGTGCCGACCGTGGCATCGTTCTCAAAATGATTCTCAAGGGCGGAGCGCGACCGGTCCTGTGGGGTATGGTGTTGGGTATCGCCGGCGCGCTGGCGCTGAGCCGGCTGCTCGGCAGTCAACTCTACGGCATTGGGCCCAACGATCCGTTCATCCTGGGTGCTGTCGTCGTGATCGTTGCGTTGGCCGCGTCGGTGGCCTGCCTAGTGCCTGCGCGCCGGGCTGCTAACGTCGACCCCATGGCGGCACTTCGCTATGAGTAGCGGCGGCGTGGCTCGGACCGAGTCGCGTGCGAATGGTTAGTGCGAGTCTGAGTGGACGAGCGAGTGGCCGAAAGGGAAGAGCGGCATTAAGCCGCTTGGGGGAAAATCATGCAAACGATTTGGCAGGATATTCGGTTTGCATTTCGGCAGATGCTCGCGAGTCCGGGCTTTTCGCTTACCGCCGTGCTCTCGCTCGCTCTCGGAATTGCCGCCACCGTCGCCGTTTTCAGCGTCATTTACAGTGCAGTCTTAACGCCGTGGCCGTACCAGGGCTTTGATCGCGTTTGCTCGGTTTCGACCATCGACAAGGCCGGTCACGATGGCACGCCAGGGCTCTCTGGACCTGAGATTAGAACTCTCCGCCAGTCGGCCATCGTCGAAGACGCCGTCGGTTCCGATGGCTGGAATCTCATCGTTACGGGCAGTGATATTCCAGAGGACGTGAAAGCGATCTCCTTCACCGGCAACGCATTCCAATTCTTCGGCTTGCCCGCCATGCTGGGCCGCTACTTTCTGCCGACCGATGCGCCCGATAACCAGGATCCCCAGCCTGTCGCGGTCCTCTCGCACCAGTTCTGGCGCCGCCACTTCAACAGCGATCCCGAGATTGTCGGCAAGTCCATCCAGCTCGATCATAAAAACTACTCGATCATCGGTGTTATGGGGCAACGCTTCACCTGGGGGGACGCCGACGTCTATCTGCCGCTGAAGATGGCCCAAGACCAGACGCACCTTTATGAGGCCATGATGAAGCTAAGGCCCGGCGTTCGCGTTGAAGCCGCAACCGCCGAGTTCACGCCGCTGTTTCAACAATTTGACAAAGACCGGCCCAACTATTTCCCCCAGCAGTTCCGGATCAGCGCGAGCATGATGGCCACGGAATATGTGCGTGATCTCCGCAAGACTCTTTATCTGTTGTTTGGAGCCGTTGCTTTGTTGCTGGCCATCGGTTGCGGCAACGTTTCGATCCTTTTGTTGGCTCGCGGCACTGCCCGGCAACACGAATTTGCCGTCCGCTCCGCCGTTGGCGCGAGCCGGTGGCGCATCGTCCGGCAGTTGCTGACCGAATCATTGCTTCTCGCCGTCACCGGTGCCGCGCTTGGAGCTGTCCTGGCCCACCAGGCCGTTGGATTTCTCGTGGCACGTTTGCCCGAATATTCCTTTCCCCACGAAGCCGATTTTCGTCTGAACATCCCGACTCTGCTTTTCGCTGTCGGCGTCGCCATTGTCTCTGGAGTATTTTTTGGAATCTTTCCTGCCTTCGATTCCGGCCGGCGCGAAATCAATGAAGCCATGCAGACCGGTCTGCGCACTGTGGCCGGCAGCATCCGTGGCAAGCGCGTGCACACCGGCCTGATTGCCGGACAGATCGCGCTCACGCTGCTCCTGCTTACCGCGGCCACTGCCGCAATCCACGGATTCACAAAAATGATGCAGCGCCCGCTCGGCTACGATCCGCATAACGTCATGTCCGTTGGCATTCCCGTCCACGAAAACACGCTAAAAACCTGGGCTGAGCGCTCCGCCTACTTTACCCAGCTGCGCGAACGTGTGAACGCCATGCCGGGTGTGGTCCAAGCGGGAATCTCTTCCAACGCCACGCCTCCAATAAATGGATGGAATCAGCCGTTTGAAATACTTGGCAAGACTGCCGGTGAATATCAGGATGCCCGCATCAACCTGGTGAGCCCGGAGTATTTCACTATCCTTCAGATTCCTCTCATCGAAGGCCGCCTGTGGCAGCAAGCCGAAATTTCCCGCGGCGCCACTCTGGCGGTCGTGAACCAGACCTTTGCTCGCAAGTATTTCCCTGGTGAAAACATCGTCGGCCGTTCCGTGCGCGTCTCGCGCTTGACCGCTCATCCGCCTTATGTTGTCACCGCAAATGGAAGCGATGGCTGGCTTGAGATTATTGGCGTCGCCGCGGACGCCTTGAATGACGGCCTCAGCAAGCCGATTCTTCCTGGGATTTACTTGCCCTACTCCGTCAACATGTGGATGGGCACGCAGATTCTCGTCCGCACCCAGGGCTCGCCGCTTGCGTTGCTGCACAGCATCCGCAAGGAAATTGCCTCCATCAATCCTGACCAGCAGGTCTACTCCCGCGTTGACGATCTGGAAACTTGGATCACTCGCGCGCAGGAGTGGGCCCGCGCTCGTCTCGTCTCCATTTTGTTTGCCGCATTTTCCGGTCTGGCTCTCACGCTCGCTGCAGTAGGCCTCTACAGCGTCATGTCTTACGGCGTCGCTCAGCGCACCAGCGAATTCGGCATTCGCATGGCCTTCGGTGCGCGTCGCTCGGACGTCTTGCGCCTGGTTGCGCTTTCGGCGGCAACCAGCGTTGGCTGGGGATTGATTTTGGGTGCGACGCTCAGTTTTTCTCTCGGTCGTTTCGTCACGCGCTGGGTCGAAAACGGCTCCGTCAATCCGCTTATGGTACCCGGTGTCTCGCTCTTGGTAGTCGCAGTAGCTGCCGTGGCTTGCCTGGTCCCGGCCCGCAAGGCCGTTTCCGTGGATCCCATGACTGCTCTGCGCGAGGAGTAAAAATCATGATGGTCCTCTTTGCCAGTTCAGCCGGCCCCTTTTTGCTTGTCTCTGCCGTGCTCGCAGTGGCGGTATTTACCGTGCTCGTCGCTTGTTACTTTCTCCTGTAGAGGACGGAGCTATGACTGCCTTGCTACGCGACCTTCGTTTCAGCTTTCGCCAGCTTCGGAAAAATCCGATGTTTACGGCTATTGCGGCTCTGACTTTGGCCCTGGGCATTGGCGCGAACACGGCAATTTTTAGCGTGGTCTACGCCACCCTCCTTGCGCCCTTACCCTACCGGAATCCCGATCAGCTGGTGATGGTATGGTCGAAGGTGAATGGGCAC
>DASSYL010000444.1:0-4301 GCA_035703315.1 Candidatus Acidiferrum sp.
CGTCACCGGCAAATCCGCCAGTGCCGCCGCGATCTTTCCTTCCCGCCCCGGCCGGTCCCGCCGCGCCACCACTGCCGCCTGCTTGGCCACGTCCTTCGGCCCCAGCTCGACGCGCACCGGCACTCCGCGCATCTCCCAGTCATTAAACTTCCAGCCCGGGCTCTGCCCTTCGCGCTCATCCAACACCACGCGAATCTTCGCCTTAACTAGTTGCGCCTTCAGTTCTTTCGCTACGCTCACGACCGCAGATTTTTCTTCGTCGTTCTTGAAAATAGGCACAATCACGCACTGGTACGGCGCCAGCCGCGGCGGCAGCACCAGTCCCTGGTCGTCGCCATGCACCATGATGATCGCGCCGATAAATCGCGTCGAAAGCCCCCAGGACGTCGTCCAGCAATGCTGCTGCACGCCGGTTTGGTCCAGGTACTTCACTTCAAATGCCTGCGCAAAATTTTGCCCGAGGTAATGCGATGTCCCCGCCTGGAGCGCTTTTCCATCGCCCATCATCGCTTCAATCGAATACGTCAAATCCGCGCCGGCGAATTTCTCCGCATCCGATTTCGCTCCCGGGATCACCGGAATCGCCGCCTCGTTCACCGCAAAATCCGTGTACACGTCTAGCATCTGCCGCGTCTCTTCCATCGCTTCCTGCTGCGTGGCGTGCGCCGTGTGCCCTTCCTGCCAGTAAAATTCCAGCGTGCGCAAAAACAGCTTCGTGCGCAGCTCCCAGCGCACTACCGAGTTCCACTGGTTCATCAGTACCGGCAAATCGCGGTACGACTGAATCCACTTCGACCACATGTGCCCGATAATCGTTTCCGAGGTCGGACGCAGAATCAGCGGCTCCGCCAGCTCTTCGCCGCCGCCGATGGTCACCACGGCCAGCTCCGGCGAGAACCCTTCCACGTGGTGCTTCTCTTTTTCGATGAAGCTCTTTGGAATCAGCAGCGGAAACGCAACGTTCTGGTGGCCAGTTGCCTTGAACCGCGAATCGAGCGCCTGCTGAATGTTTTCCCACAGCGCCCAGCCGTATGGCCGCACGATCATGCAACCGCGCACCGGTGCGTAGTCCGCCAGTTGCGCTTTCAAAACCAGCTGGTTGTACCACTCAGAAAAATCCTGCGCTCGGGTGGGAAGTTTTTCTTCGGCCATGCGGCTCTCAGTCGTTCCTCAGTAGGAATTTTGTGTTTCCGCGAACAAAAAAGCGTAACGGACGCGTTTACTACTGTCAACGAACGCACATGTGATGACGTGCCAGCCGGCGCAATAACAGGTCACTTGTGCGAGGGGAGCAAATCCCAGATGGCGGGATCTTCGTTGCCGAGCACCCACGAACAGAAACCTTCGAGCCCGCGCTCGCGCACCAGTTCGTAACGCTCTTTGAAGGTGCGCACGTCGGTAAAGAAGATCCACTCGCGCATGTCCCCGCGATTGATGTAGCACCAAGCAGTGCGATCGGCCGCGTCCCATTCGACTTTCGCGCCGTAAGTGCGGGCCAGGTCCACCGCGTCGGGATACGAAATGTACTTCGCCGACGGGTTGGCTTTGTAGCCCAACTCGCTCGAGTCTTTGACCGGCATTCCGGCAAACCAGTGATACCCGTACAGCGGAATTCCCAGCGAAAGCTTCCCCGGCGGAACGACCTTCAGCGCGTAGTCGAGATTTGCAACCGTCCAGTTCCAGCCTGCAACCGGACCTGGCACGGTCCATTGGGTATTCTCGTCGTACGTCATCAGGCAAACCAGATCGACGGCTTCGCCAATGGCTTTCAGGTCGTAAGCACCGCGCCAATTTTCGTACAGCCACGCCGAAAAAGCGGTCTCGCTTCCCGGTCCACCCGGTGCATTCGGCACGGTAGCGATGGAAATCTGCAAGCCTTCGCGGTGCAACGCAGCGGCGCTGTCTTTCACCAGCACGGAGAGAGCGTCGCGGTCGGTCCAGCGAACGTTTTCAAAATCAAGCTGAATGCCAATGTAGCCGTTTTCCTTGCAAGCGCGAATCAGTGCATCCAGCATTCGTTTTTGTGCGGCAGGATCGCCGAGAAATTTATGGAACTCCGCCTGCACAAAACCAGCGTTAACGACGATCGGCATAACCGGTACGTGGTGCTGCTTCGCGGCTTCCAGCACCAGCGGATTCGGCCCGCCAGACAGCAAACCTTCGGCGTTGGCGTTGTACCAGGCGGGCACCAGCGTATCCACCTTATCCGCGTGCGCGAGAAAGGAATGGATCGAAGTGGAATCGCCAGTCAGGTAAAAAAGCGACTTGGGCTTGTCGGCTTGCGCCTGAAAAACAAGAAAGAAAACCAAGAATGCAACAGAGAGTATTCGTTTCATACGACCGCGAGTCTAACGGATGCCCCGCAAGCAGCGCAAACGCATATTGCGACGGCACGCGCCGCAAATCGTCCTGCCGAAATTCCTTGTTACGCCTTTGCAATACCACCCGCGCAAGGTAGCATCCTTCGCCAAGGCCAACCTCTTGTCTAAAAACGACACAGCCTCGTCCGCGCGCACTGCGGCCGTGCGCACAATTGGCTTTCTACCCCTGCTCGCGATTTTCTACGGTTACACGGCGGGCGGGCCATTCGGCTACGAAGATATTTTTTCCCAGTCCGGCCCCGGCATGGCGCTGGTGTTTCTGGCGTTCGTGCCGTTTTTCTGGAGCATTCCGATTTCATTCGCGTCGGCGGAGCTCAACAGCATTCTGCCGGTGCAAGGTGGCTTCTATCGCTGGAGCCGTGCGGCCTTCGGCGACTTTTGGGGATTTCAGTGCGGTTGGTGGAACTGGGCCGGCACGTTTTTGCTGAACAGTCTTTACGGCGTGCTGGTGATGGATTATCTGGTCCACTATTTTCCGTGGCTCACCGGCGGCACAAAATGGGCTGGCGCGTGTCTGGTTCTTGGCCTTCTTTCTTATCTCAACATGCGCGGGATCCAGGTTTCCGGCTGGCTGTCGGTGGCTATGTTAGTCGTAGTTTTGCTGCCGGTAATTTGGCTATGCATCCTGTCCCTCTTGCATTGGCACTACGATCCGGTTCGGCCGTGGATCCCCCCGGGCCAGCCCTTTCGATCGGTGTTCGGAGTGGGACTCGCATTGGCCATGTGGAATTACGCTGGCTACGAACAGCTTTCCAGCGTCACCGGTGAAATGCAGAATCCGCAGAAAACATTTCCACGCATTTTGCTGTGGAACACGCCGATGAACATCCTGACGTACATCTTGCCGGCGTCGCTCGCGATCGCGGCTCTTGGCAACTGGCAGGACTGGCATACCGGCTACATAGTGGAAGCTTCGCGGCGGATTGGCGGCGAAGCGCTCGGCGTGGCCATGCTGCTCGGGTCCATCATCGGCACAGCTTCCCTTTCCAACAGCACGATTCTATATACGACGCGCATTCCGGCAGCGATGGCCCAGGACGGCTACCTGCCCGCGTGGCTCGGCAAGATTCATCCGCGTTATGGAACTCCGGCGCGAGCCATCGCAGTTTCTCTTGTGGTCTATTGCCTGCTGGCGCGCTTCCGTGTCGCCGACCTCGTCAGTATCTATATTTGGGCGCGCATCGCCACTTCCATGCTCACGCTGCTTGCAGTCTGGGGTATGCGGCGAAAACTGCCGTCCACACCGCGCGAATTTCGTGTCCCTGGTGGCCGGATCGGCCTGCTTGGCTCGATCCTTTTCCCCGCGATTCTCTGCGGGGTGAAAATCTATTACAGCGAACCATTCGTCTGGCATTGGGCGCCGTGGCTTTTGGCAACCGGGCCGGTGGCGTATTGTATCCTGCGCTGGGGATTCGGCTTGAAACCTCATCCGATGGGAGATCCTTGATGGCTTCGTCTTCACGCAGGAGTTTCTTGCAGCAGGCCGCGGCAGTATCCGCGGTATCCATGAACGGATTCGGCGGCACGGTCTGTGCGATCGCGGGTGTGGCGAGCCAAGCGAGCGGACCGTCGGTTAGATTCCCCACCGAGCCGCGGCAACGCATTGCCGTGGCATCTTATCCCTTCCGCGATTTCATCGTGGGAGCGCACGATCCGCATGCGACTTCGTCCAAGATGCCGCTCAAAGAATTTGCCGGTCACGTAAAGCAGAAATTCAACGTGAACCGGATTGAGCCGTGGAGTGAACACTTCGTCTCGACGGAGGCCGCGTATCTGGACGAATTACGCTCCACGGTTACCCAAGCCGGTTGCGGCTTCGCCAACATCGCCGCCGACGGAGAGGACAGTTTTTATTCGCCAGATCCGGGCGTGCAAGCGAAGGCGGTTGCCTTCGGCAAGAAGTGGATTGATATTGCCGCT
>DASSYL010000446.1:0-3619 GCA_035703315.1 Candidatus Acidiferrum sp.
GTAAGCTGAAAATATGAAGTACGTCCTCGGATTCGACGGCGGCGGCACCAAGACCGAATGCGTCGCGATGGATTTGGCTGGTGTCATCGTCGCGCGCGGGCGGGGACCGGCCTCCAATCCCACACGTATCGGATTTGAAGCAGCGGCCGCCGGTGTGAAGCAGGCCGCCGAGGCTACACTTGCGCAGGTTCACGCATCGGCGGAAGTAGTGTCCTTGTGCGCGGGGCTTGCGGGAACCACGCGGCCGGAAAATCATGACCGCATGCTGGCGCTGCTTGAAACAGCGTTTCCCGACGTTGCCATTACCGTATGCACCGATCTTGACCTGGCATTGGCTGCGATGCCGCCCGGTGCGGCAATCGTCCTGGTTGCCGGCACCGGTTCCGCGGTGGTTGGCCGCGACGCAGCCGGCAGGCAGTTGCGCGAAGGCGGCTACGGTCCCTCGGGAAGCGACGAAGGCAGTGCGTTCGATATCGGGCGATCCGCTGTGGAGGCTGCGCGAGAATTAGAAGCAGAGAGTGCCGCTGCCGAACTGGGCCGCCAGATCCTGCGGCACCTTGGCTGCGCGACGTGGGCCGCGGTGGACGCCAAAGCATCAGTCAACGCGGACGAAATCTATCCCCGGGTGTTTCCCGTCGTTGCAGCGTCAGCGGATGCGGGTAACTCGCTTGCGCAATCGCTATTGAAGTCGGCTGCGCGGAAACTTGCTGCCGTTACACTGCGGCTGGCCGAATCGTCGGGCATTGCGCGGCGGGCATTTCCGCTGGGAAAAACCGGCGGGACGGTCGGTCGCTCGCAATATTTTGATCAGGCGCTCAATGCCGAGCTGCAAAGTGCGCTGCCGAACGCGGTTATCGGACCTGTGGCCGCCGATGCTGCGGAGAGTGCGGCACGCATCGCCCTACACAGCATTGTGGACGGGCCTGGAGTCGCGGGATGAATTCCGCTGGCAGCGAGGCCTTGCGCGCGGCTACGGGCGAGGAATTTGTTCGCCTGATCCACGAAACTGCTCCGAGCGAGCTGCTGTCGGCGCTTGAAAATCCCTCGCTAGACGAAGAGACGTTGTCGCTGCTGCTACAGCGCAAGGACGCGCCGACAGAGTTGTTGCAGGAAGTGCTGCAACGGCGGCAATTCCTGAAAAGTTATCGCGTGAAAAGGGCGCTGGCGTTTCATCCACATACGCCGCGAACGGAAGGATTTCGTTTGCTGCGCGAGCTGTACCTTATGGATTTGGTGCAGTTTGCGATTTCACCCGGCGTTTTGCCCGATATGAAAATCAAAGCCGAGGAGCAGGTAATCGCCAAGCTGCCGCAAGTGCCGCTAGGCCAAAAAATTACGCTGGCCCGGCGCGCACCGGCGCGAATTACGGGAGCGCTGCTGGCGGAAGGACATCCGCCGGTCGTCAAGGCGGTGCTGGGCAATCCGAATCTCACCGAGTCGCAGGTCTTGCGAGTACTCTCTCGCGACAAACTTCCGCCCCGGGTGGTGCAAGCCATCGCACAGGACGCGAAGTGGAGCCATGTCTACAACGTGCGCCTCGCGCTGATTCGCCAGCCCGCCACTACGCTCACCACGGTACTCGCTTTCCTGCCAGAACTAACCGTTTCCGATCTGCGCGAACTCGTCGCCCCCGGCATCCTGCCGGAGAATCTCCGCCACTACTTGCAGGCTGAAATTCAGCGGCGGTTAAATAAGGCCAAGAGCGCGAGCGATTCATCCTCTGCTGAGACGGCTAGGGAGAAAACGGGCGACGCTGGGAGCGCCGCGGACGATGCGCCCGGCGACGGTTCCGGCACGACCGGCTCCGAGTAGTACCCTTCGGCTGCTTTTTTGCCATTGCAGGGAACAAAACACCCTTCAACGGTGTCGTACTCTTGTGCCCGCAGGCATCGTATCCTCTTTACATCACGTTCACTCAGGGCTGGTATTCTCCTGCCCTGAATCTCTTGGGAGCGGCGTGAACGCCCATGCGCCGCGGCTCGGTTACCCAGGCAGGGGGCACCAGCTTCATGGGCAGTGGAGATCAAAACGCCCGCCGGCTCGAACGGCGCTGGGCGCCGCGCTATTCGTTTCGCGCCCGGCTGGAGATCGAATGGGGCTCCGCTGTGCTGCGTGCCAGTACGCGCGATGTCAGCGCCAGCGGCATGTTCATCGAATCCGCCGATCCGCTCTGGATTGGCGCCGGCTTTTCCGCCAGTCTGCAACTCGATCGTCCGGTGCGCGTAGATTGCCGGGTGCGGCGCATCGAGCCCGGCCTCGGCATGGGAGTTACCGTTTCCTTCCCGCAAGAACAGCAGCAAACCTACCAGGAATTACTGGGCAAACTTTCGCAGGCGGCGTCTGGGTCAGAACAGGCGGGCTGACGGTATACTCACCTGCATGACCCGCTGCCTGGATTGTGGATCCCCGCGCGAAGTTGACCAGTGTCCGGCGTGCGGACTAACTTCCGCTGCGGCAGAATTGATGTTCCGCAAGCGGCTGATCAAACAGACTACCTTTTTTCTTGCGGGCTCGTTGCTGTTCCCCTACATTACGCCGATTTATCCTCCTCTCGATCTGGACCTGATGCTGGTGTTTTTTGGCGTACTGTTTTTCGTCGCGCTGACCATCGCCGTGTTCTTGGACCGTCGGGCGCGCAAGCATCAGGAGATCGAAATTTTGAAAAGGGTTTACGCGGGATTCATTCCTTTGCCGTGGATGCTGGCCGCCGCGATTTTTCTGAACGGGAAGCTGGATTCGCCAAACAAAGTGGCGTACGTGCCGACGCAAGTGCAAGGAAAATTCCTGATGAAAGGGCTGGTACGCGGCAGCAGACGGCTGGTGGTGCGTTCCTGGCGCCCCGGTCAGAAAGTTGAGCGGCTGCCGGTGGATGCCGACGATTTTGACCGGTTCAAGGTTGGCGATCAGATGGAAGTGGCGGTTGAGCCGGGCGTGCTCGGGATTCCCTGGGTTTACGGTGTGTATCGCGAAGGGCGGCCGCGCGAATAAAAATGCGCGCAGCACGCAACTCAGGGCTTAGTATGCCGGCTTGCCGTTCCGCAGCAACGGAATCTGCAGCTCCATGAAGTTGCCGGTCTGGCCAAAACGGAAGCGGTGGCGAACCACCGGCCCGGCGTCGCGCGATTTCCACTCCGCGGTGTCAATTGGATCGCTCGGAACGTCCGCTGAACTGAGTGCAGCATTGTCCCCTTCGACCTTCACCTTGGCCGGATCGATTTCATACGCGCTTTGGTCGGTCGTATCCACGAGCAGGAAGCGCTTCCAAAGGCGGACCAGGTACACGCCCTTTTTCTCTGCGTGATAGACATTCCATGATTTTGGCGCGTCGTCGTTGTAGCGCACGATGGCGAAGGGCACGGTTTTCCATTGCTGATTACTCTGGAGCTGGTGGGGTGGCTGCTGGGCCGGGCGCGCTGTTGCGGATAAACCGAGAATCGTGAGCGCTGCGCAGAGCTGTAGGCCCAGCAATCCTTTTGGCAATTTGACGGTCAGATAGTCGCTCCCACTCATTTCCTAACCATTTTACAAGATAAACCAGCGCGTGATTCGGCGTTGATGGGCTTCAGTCCTGCTACCAATTCTTGGTGCGCGTCGTCTACCTCTGCAAGCCTTCTGACCA
>DASSYL010000466.1:0-6191 GCA_035703315.1 Candidatus Acidiferrum sp.
CCAGAAAAATCACCAGCGGCTTGGGAAATCGCTTGTTCATAGACGCGGCGATCCCCGAGCCCGTGATTCTTCCCAGTCGCGCGCAGATTTCCTGGATCGCACTCATCAACGGGAAGGAAAACAGTACGGTCCAGAGCATGCTCAGGCCAAACTGCACGCCAACCTGTGAGTACGTGGCGATTCCGCTCGGGTCGTCATCCGCCGCGCCGGTGATCAGCCCGGGTCCAAGTTTCCGCAGCCACGATTCCTCCCCTTTCTTCTGTGCCTTCTCTGCCGCCTCCTTTCCCGCCGCGGGCGGCGAATAGGTAGTCGCTACGGTCTTCGCTTCGGCTTCCATGTTCGTGATTTCTCCTGCAAAGTCGTTAGCGAATTCGCCAAATCAAAAGGGACGAAGCCAGCCATGCCAATATTGCGAGCGCGATCACTACGGCCGTCGCCAGCGTCGGCAAAAGCGAGTGCACCGTGAACGCGAAAAAGAAAAGTCCGTAAGCGCCGATCACGGCGCCGCGCGCATCCAGAGCCGCCGCCAGCCTGCCCCGTTCGCGAGCTTCGACTCCCGCTTTTTGCCGGCGGCGCTCTTCATGCTTGGCAATGAGCGTGACGCTCGCGGGGAAGATCGCCGGAAAGGCCAGGAACAATCCACCGATCGCCGGCCCGTATTGCTGCGCGATCAGACCCGCGAACAACGTGACCGCACCGCCGAAGAAAAATCGGACGGCGTACTCTTTCGGTTTGGTCCGTCGAAACGCAGCGAAGTTGAATCGAATCCTCATATCATCTAGCGCAGCAGAAAAAACCACAGAGCCGCGGCGGATGTAAACCAGACGGCTAGCGACGCCAAGGCGGCGTGAACAACGCTCCAGCGCAAACGAGCGATGAGTTGTAAACACGTGAGCGCATAAAGGACAAAAGCCGCAGCGCCTGCCATCATGGAGCGCGCCTCCTCGGCCGCGAAAATTTTGCCGTCCTGCGCAACGGTCAGAGCCAGCGTGGCCAGCGCCACGGACGGCGCCGCTCCAAAAATTCCCGCGAGCGTCTTGGGTTTCAGTGCGTCGGCGAGCGATGCGAATGCGCAGACCACCAAGCCACCGATGAGAAAACGAAACAGATAGGACATGGAAAATTCACCATCTGCGTGCGGGTCGAAATGCCGGAAAGGCCTCCCGAAACGAGTCTGCGAGGAAAGGTTTCTATGAATCAATCGGAAGAGCGCAGTACGAAGTGATTTGCGTGTGCAGCTTACAGCTTTCCATGTATCCGGAAGACTTTGGAAAAGTTAAGTAAGACAAGAAATCGGCTAGACGGGGCGAACGGTGAGCTTGGAAAAACGCGGAATCACGGGCTTAGGCTGGGGAGGGGGCAAGGGAATTTTCACTTCCACACGCGTGCCCGATCCAGTGTTGCGCAGCGTTACTTGGCCGTCGTATTCCGCAGCGCGCTGCTTGATGCCGATGACTCCGATTCCGTAACTGTTTGGATGCAGTTCTTCCGACCCGTTCCCGATTCCTTTTCCGTTATCTTCGATGGAAACGAACGCGCATCCTTCGCGCTCTTCGAGTTGCACAATCGCTTGTTTGGCTTCGGCGTGGCGAAAAACATTGGTCAACGATTCCTGGACAATCTTGAAAATGGCCATCTCCAGTTCCGGCCCGAGCCGGGGAAAATCCTTTGGCACTTCGAGGATGGTTTCCACGCCACTGCGCTTCGCAAAACCTTCGGTATACCAGCGCAGTGCGGAGAGCAAGCCCATTTCGTCCAGTAATGGCGGGTGCAGCAGGTGCGACATGGTGCGCACCTGTTCGATCGCGTTGTCCATCATGGAAAGCACTTCGGCCACGGCCTTGTTGTTACCCGAGTCCTGCAGCTGGCTCGGCTGAATCAACGCGCCCAGCATCATCTTGGCGGCCGTCAGATCTTGGCCCAGGCCGTCATGAAGTTCGCGCGCGATGCGGCGCCTCTCTTCGTCCTGCGCAGTCATCAGGCTGTGAGAGAGGCGGCGCAGCTCCTGGTTCAATATTTCCAGTTGACGGGCTTTGCGGTGCAGCTCGGCAAACACGCTGACTTTCGCGCGCAGCAAGTCCGGAATCACCGGCACCGAAATGTAGTCTACTGCGCCGCGCTGGTAACCCTTCAAACGGTCGAGATCGGTGAGGTGAACGGCCGAAATAAAAATAATCGCCGTCTTCTGGAACCGCGGATGCTCGCGAATCATTTCCGCCAGCTGGAATCCGTCGAGTTCCGGCATGCTGACATCCATCAGCACGACCGCGATATCGGTTCTAAGGAGGATCTCGAGCGCCTCGCGTCCCGAGGTGGCCTTCAACAGATTTTCGCCGAGCTCCTCCAGCATCACCTCATAGCTCAGCAACTTGCCCGGCTGATCGTCGACCATCAGGATGTTGACCGGGCCAGGCGTCGAATTAGCAGTCATCTGAGAATAGGCTCCATGGGGTGCGTAACAGTATAGTTCGTCGCAAAATCTACCGGTGCAGCCACATGCGCAATGCGGAAAGCAGCTGTTCGGTATTCACGGGCTTGGCCAGGTATTCCGATGCGCCGGCCTCCAGACACTTTTCCCGGTCGCCCTTCATCGCTTTTGCGGTGAGAGCGATGATGGGCAAACGGCGGAATGCCGCGTTTTCGCGAATCACCTGCATGGTCTGGTAGCCGTCCATTTCCGGCATCATGATGTCCATCAGCACGATGGCTACGTCGTCGGTAGATTCAAGGAGAGCGATAGCCTCGCGTCCGGTGGTCGCGGAAAGCACGGTCATGCCGCGCCGCTCCAGAACGCTGCTGAGGGCGAAAATGTTGCGCACGTCGTCGTCGACGACGACGACCTTTTTGCCGACCAGCGCGTCATCGGAATGATGCAGGCGGTCCAGCATCTTCTGTTTTTCCGCGGGCAAGTCGGAAATGACGCGATGCAGGAACAGGGAAGTCTCGTCGAGCAGGCGTTCCGGCGATTCCACGTCTTTCACCACCACGCTACGGGCCAACTCATGCAGCCGCGTATCCTCTTCGAGTGAAAGCTCGCGCCCGGTAAAGACCACGACCGGCAGATCCGCCGATCCGCTGTGCGAGCTCAGCTGTTCGAGCACTTCGAAGCCAGACATGTCCGGCAAGCGTAAATCGAGAACCATGCAATCGAAAGTTTGCCGGCGCACGATGTCCAGGGCTTCCGCACCGGTGGAAGCGATGGTCACTTCAATGTCGTCGTTGTCCAACAGTTCGCGGATGCTGAATTGTTCCGAAGGATCGTCTTCCACGACCAATAGACGCTTCTTGCGCGGGGCGGCATATTCCCTGATTTTTGAGAAAGCCGCTTCCAGGCTCGAGCGGTTCGTGGGTTTGGTCAGGAACGCGAATGCTCCTCTGGAAAGGCCGTGCCGACGGTCGTCGTCAAGAGTCAGCATCTGCACCGGGATGTGGCGAGTGCTGGGGTTTTGCTTGAGGTGATTCAAAACGGTCCAGCCGAGCATGTCCGGCAGAAACACGTCGAGCGAAACAGCCGTGGGCCGGAACTCGCGGGCCAGAGTCAAGGCTTCAGCACCGTTGGACGCCATAAGCACCTTGAATCCGGTATCGCGCGCCAAGTCGCAAAGAATTCTCGCGTAGTGGACGTCGTCTTCGACGATCAGCAACGCATTGTCGCCGGACTGCAGGGAATCGCGGTCGTCCGGCACGCGCTCGAGGACGCGGTCGGGCGTGGCGACCCGCGCGGGCGAAGTGGCCAAGGCAGAAACCTGGCTGCTGATGGGAATCGCTCCGGTCGCCCCGACGTAAAGCTGGGGCAGATAGAGGGTGAACGTGCTCCCGGAGCCAGCGACGCTTTTGAGTTGGATTTCGCCGCCGAGCAAGCTGGCAAGTTCGCGGCTGATGGCCAGGCCGAGACCCGTGCCGCCGTATTTGCGGCTGGTGCCTGCATCCGCCTGCTGGAAAGCTTCAAAGATGATGCGCTGTTTTTCGGCCGGAATTCCGATGCCGGTGTCGGTCACTTCAAAGGCGATTACCGACTCGGCGCGAGCGAGCACCGGGTGATCGGCGCTCCAGCCGCCGGCAGGTTTCAAGACGGAAAGCCGCACGCGTCCTTGGTCGGTGAATTTGAAAGCGTTGGAAAGAAGATTCTTGAGCACCTGCTGGACGCGCTTGGCGTCGGTGACCAGGCTGGGGCTGAGAGCGGGATCGAGGTAAGTCTCGAACGTGAGTTTGCGATTTTCGGCTTCGTGACGGAAAGGCCGCGCGACGACTTCCAGCATGCTGGTGAAGAAAACTTCTTCGGCCTGCACGGACACGGTGCCGGACTCGATTTTAGACAGATCGAGGATGTCGCTGATGAGGTTGAGCAAGTCAGTACCGGCGCCGTGGATGGTACGGGAGAATTCCACTTGTTTCGGAGTCAGATTGCCTTCGGGATTTTCGCTGAGCTGCTGGCCCAGCACGAGAATGCTGTTTAGAGGCGTGCGCAGCTCGTGCGACATGTTGGCCAGGAATTCTGATTTGTACTTGGAAGTGAGCGCGAGCTCCTTGGCCTTTTCTTCGAGAGCGCGGCGGGCCTGCTCGATTTCCTGGTTTTTGCGTTCCACTTCGGCGTTCTGTTCGGCAAGTTGTTGCGCTTTTAACCCGAGTTGTTCGTTGGTCTGTTGCAATTCGCGCTGTTGAGTCTGCAACTCGGTAGCGAGCTGCTGCGACTGTTCGAGCAGGTTTTCCGTCTGCATGGTGGCTTCAATACTATTGAGCACGATGCCGATGCTCGAAGTGAGCTGCTCCAAAAAGGCAAGTTGCGACGCGGTGAAGTCGCCAAGGGTGGCGAGCTCTATGACCGCCTTGACCTGGTCTTCAAACAGAACGGGCAGCACGACGATGTTGCGGGGCACAGCCTGGAAAAGGCCGGAGCGCACCGGAGTTGCGCTTGCGGGCACATCAATGATCAGCATGCGGCGCTTTTCTGCGGCACACTGGCCGATGAGACCTTCCCCGACGGTCAGCTGCTTTCTGTGGCCGTCTTCAGAGTTGTCCGCGAAGGTCGACAACAGAACCATGCCCGGCCGGTTGTCCGATTCCATACGATAGATGACGCCTTGTTGTGCGTTGACGAGGGGCGCGAGTTCGGAAAGCAGCAAGCGGCCCACAGTGGCGAGGTCGCGTTGGCCCTGCAACATGCCAGTGAAGCGCGCCAAGTTGGTCTTGAGCCAGTCCTGTTCCTTATTGCGGTCGGTGGTGAGGCGCAGGTTGTCGATCATGGTGTTGATGTTGTCTTTGAGTTCAGCGACTTCACCGCGTGCTTCCACTTGAATGGAGCGCGTTAGATCGCCCTTAGTCACAGCGGTGGCCACTTCGGCGATGGCGCGCACCTGGTTGGTGAGGTTGTCGGCGAGGAGGTTGACGTTGCCCGTGAGGTCTTTCCAGGTGCCAGCTGCGCCGGGCACGTTGGCCTGACCGCCGAGACGGCCTTCGACGCCAACTTCGCGGGCGACGGTGGTTACCTGATCGGCGAAGGTAGCGAGCGTGCGGGTCATGTTGTTGATGGTTTCGGCGAGCGCGGCGACTTCGCCCTTCGCGTTCACGGTGAGCTTTTGCGTGAGGTCGCCCGTAGCGACAGCGGTCACGACTTTGACGATCCCGCGCACCTGTTCGGTGAGGTTTGCGGCCATGACGTTCACGTTGTCGGTGAGATCTTTCCAGGTGCCGGCGACGCCAGAAACTTCAGCCTGACCGCCAAGTTTGCCTTCGGTGCCGACTTCGCGGGCCACGCGGGTGACTTCACCGGCGAAAGCATTGAGCTGGTCCAGCATGGTGTTGATGGTGTTCTTGAGTTCGAGAATTTCGCCTTTCACGTCGACGGTGATTTTGCGGGAGAGGTCGCCCTTGGCGACGGCAGTGGTCACTTCCGCAATGTTGCGGACTTGCGCCGTGAGGTTGCCGGCCATAGCGTTCACCGAGTCGGTCAAGTCCTTCCAGGTGCCGGCGACACCGGGCACGTTGGCTTGACCACCGAGGCGGCCTTCGGAACCGACTTCACGCGCCACGCGCGTGACCTCGGCGGCGAAAGAGCGCAGCTGCTCAACCATGGTGTTCAGCGTTTCTTTGAGCTGAAGGATTTCGCCGCGCACGTCGACGGTGATTTTGCGGGAAAGGTCGCCGCTGGCGATGGCCGTGGCGACTTCGGCGATGTTGCGAACCTGGCCGGT
>DASSYL010000480.1:0-4279 GCA_035703315.1 Candidatus Acidiferrum sp.
TTCCCTGCGACTAGTTCGACGCAGCAGCACTCCGAGCACGTGCCATTCCACGCGCTCGCCTTCTACACCGACAAAGGGGAACAGGACCACATCGACTTCGCTCTGCAATCGCTGCGGTTCTACGGAGACCTCGCGAAAAAAAGTAACTTCTCTTTGGAATCCACGACGAACTGGAACGACATGAATGCCGCCAAGCTTAAGAACATCCAACTCGTCATCTGGCTCAACGATTTTCCCCACACGCCCGAACAGCGCAAGGTCTTTCAGGACTACATGACTCACGGTGGCGCATGGCTTGGCTTCCACGTCGCCGCTTACAATGACGAGAGCACCGACTGGCCCTGGTTCGTCGATTTTCTCGGTGGCGCTATCTTCTTCGGCAACAATTGGCCCCCACTAGCCGCCACGCTGGTTGTCGATGACCATGCGCATGTGCTTACGCACAATCTTCCCGCCACCTTCACCGCTCCCGCCAATGAGTGGTACATCTGGAAGCCGAGTCCTCGCCTGAGCAAGAACGTAAAAGTCCTTCTCACCCTTGGTCCGCAAAACTATCCCATCGGACTAAAGGACACGATCACGGGCGGCGATTGTCCAGTCGTTTGGACTAATACACGCTTCCACATGCTCTATATCAACATGGGCCATGGAGACAGAATCTTCACCAGCGCCACGCAAAACAAACTCTTCCAGGACGCAATTCTGTGGCTGGGTGCCCGAAGCAAGGTCTAGATCAAATAGTTGCTTAACCAGGCTGTACCAAATTTTTGAACGACGGCGCTCGCGAAGGCTTCTTGTCAGAACAATTCGGCCTCGTTTTCGCGGACCAGGCCATCGACGGCTAAAGCGAGGTGAAATTCAATCGGACCTGTGGTGCATGCCGGGCCCCCGGCACATCCGAAGTCCGTCCAATACCCGTCAATTTTTCCTTCGTGACAAGCGTCAAAGAATAGATGTCGATACAGCCTCGAGATTTTATCCGCAATCAAAAACGCTAAGGGTACCGATGCGATCGGCCAAGTCCGGCGCCAGCTGTTGGAAATGGCGAACGTTGAAAGTGTAAATTCTATGGCAAGCTGCTTTCTTCGAATAGCTGAAGTGCAGCGCATCGTCGATTCGTCCCCCTATCCACCCTCGTTCTGCGCATTCTTGTATCGCCTCCCGATACATCTCCGGCGTCAGAGCGCTTTGACCCGTTAATGTCCGAGCACCGGCTCTTGCGGCAAAATGCCTCGCGCGTGTTGTCTGTGTGGGAATTAATACTTGGGAAACTTACGCGACCCTGATACTTGGCGGGTGGGATCATTTGCGCTACGCTACGTTTCCACGATGGAGCATACCGAATGAGTCAACAAGACCCAGCGCAAACAGTTTTGGCCTGTTCGCAATGCGGACGTACATTCGCGCATTCTGACGTAGTGCAGATCGCCGGGAACTTGGTGTGCGGCGACTGCAAGCCGGCGTTTCTGAGCCGGGTGATGGCGAGTGGCGCCGCTGCGGCATCGCCACTCGGCTGGCGTTATGGCGGATTCTGGATCCGTTTCGGCGCCCGCTTTATTGACGGCCTTGTGCTGGGGGTGCCCTTCCTGATCCTCGCCGCTGTGGTGATACCAAATCTACTCAGGACGCAAGGCGATGCGTCCAAACCTGCCTTCCCTGCGTTCTGGGCCTTCGGCCTTAGTTCCTTTCTCATATATTTTGTCGTGGTGATTTGCTATGAAGTTGTGCTGCTGAGGTATCGCGGTGCAACGCTCGGAAAGATGGCCTGCGGGCTACAAGTCGTGCGTTCAGACGGCAGCAGCCTCGGATGGGGCGTGTCCGTTGGGCGCTTCGTGATGTGGAATGTTGTCACCAGCGGCCTCCCTTACTTGAATTTCATCCTCATGCTGATTAGCGGGATAATGGCAGGAACCGACGGCCAGAAGCGAGCGTTGCATGATCGGGTCTGCGACACACGAGTGGTCTTCAAGCAGAGCATAGCGTGAACCTCGACAACGCTGTTTTCAACCCTCCTCCTAGCGACTCTAAGGCAACGGACTCTCCCACAGGCGCGGCCCAGGGGTTATCACCTATTGCAGTAGGGGGTGTTCCCTGCCCCGGGTGCAACGGGGTCCTGGCGTCAGTTGTCGATACCGACACAGCATGGCAGAGCTGCCCCTACTGCGAGAAGCGGCTACAGATCCGAGTCTGGGGCGCAGTCCGGCAGAATACCAATGCGGCGGCCGCGCTTTCGAGCCAAGCGACATGCTTCTTTCATCCGGACAAGGTGTTTCAGGCCTGCTGTCAGCGGTGCGGCCGCTTCGTGTGTGCGTTGTGCGATTTGCAGTTGGGAGCGGAGCACGTTTGCCCCACGTGTTTCGAGCGCGGGCGCACTGATTCCGGTGTGGGGGCCGGCAAGGCGGAATGGCGCCATCGCGACGTGCTCTATGACTCCATTGCGGTGACGATCGGGTGGTGTTGGATTCTCTTTTGGCCCGTGATCGTAGCCGCAATCCCTGCCGTGATTTTCTTGCATGTGAAGTATAGGAAGGCGCCGCGTTCGTATTTGATTCCGCGGTATGGGTGGCGTTTCTGGGCAGCGTATGCGGGGCTCACCTGGCTTCCGCTAGTGGTCGCCAGTTCGCTGTTCGTAAGCTGGATGGCCGGGAGGAAGTGATTGAAAAGCGCATTCCGCAAGATATCGCGCGTTGGCAGCCTAACCGGCGGAACGAAGTGGTACTTGAGTGAGGACTGTTTGCTTGCCGCGAAGCGCATGATGTACGCGGTCGAGTACCGCCGATTTTATTTGCGCGACCTGGAATACATTGTGGTCTGGCCCAGCCGTTTGTGGTTGTGGGGCCTGGTCATTCCGGGGGTGCTGTTTCTGGCGCTCGGTGTTGTGTTTTGGCAGTGGGTAAATTCCACCACTGGCGCGATTTTCGACGGCGTCGGTCTCGCCTGGATGGCGAAGGAATTGGCACTCGGGCCGGCAGCGGGGTCGCGCATTCGCACTATGGGAGCAACCGTCGACCTGCCGCTGGTGGCGCGAACGCGCCGTGCACGCAAGGTCCTTGCCAAGATCGATGCGGCGGTTCGCGCCGCGCGCGGCGGTGTCGAACAACTGACCGCTCCTGGAACCAGCGCCCAACCGGCGGAACCTTCCGCGCAAACGAACTCCGAAACGCCGTCCGGGACCGCTTCCATCGCGGATGCTACACAGACGAATGGCTCCTGACACGCCAGCCGCGTCCTTCGACAAACCCGCCGCGACGCGCTTGCGCCATGCTCGCTGCCTGTTTCATCCTCTGCGTGAAGCAGCGGCACTGTGTCCGCATTGCAGAGGAACGTTCTGCCGAGAATGCGTAACGGATGATGAGGGAAAGCTCGCCTGCCCACCTTGTCTGCGCCGAATGGCGTGTCCGCCTGCACCGAAGCCATCGCTGGCGCGCCGCCTGAGGCAGATTCTGGCGGGACTGACTGCTCTTGCCGCCCTGATGGCGCTCTTTTTCGCACTGCTGCGTTGGCGAGAGAATACGCCCGAGGGGCATCTGAACTTCGGCGTTCCCGACCGGTCACAGCAATGAGTGAAGCTGCGCTGTCGCCGTCCAGTTCGCTGGTGTCCGCGCGCGGAGGCCGGAACCGGCTGAACGCGCTCGAAGCACTCGAACGCGGGTTCGCACTGTTTAAGTCAACCTTCGCCTGGGAGGCGTGGCGGTACTACTGCGGGGCCGCGCCGCTGGTCCTCTGTTTCATACCGATGTGGGTGGTCAACGGGCAGATTCGGCTCTCCGATGGCGGGCTACTGGTCGAGGCGGCGCTGCTCACTGGCGCATATCTGCTGCGCGCTTGGAGCGTGGCCGACTACATGCAACGCGTTCGGGAGCGCGCCTTCGGCGTGCCGAGACCGGGATACGAGGGCGCGTCCGCCCTGCTGACCGCCATAGGACGCTTGCTTGCGTGGAAAATCGTCCTGAGCGCTGCTGCTTTGGCAGCGCTTATAACCATGGCCGGGTCGCCCTGGTGTTATAGCGCGAGTCAATTCGCCAGCCTGGAAGCACGGGATGGCTCGGAAAGGCATTCCATCGGCGGTTGCCTGGCACTCGCGAGTCAATGGTTCGGTGGCGGCTTGCTTCTCTTCCTGATGCTCTTCCCTCTCTGGATCGCCGTGTGGCTGAACGGCTTCATCGTGGCGATGATTGTCCCACAGCTTCTGCACTCGATTTTGGGGGTGAACACTCTTCTATCGACACCTATGGGCATGTTCGCGCTATTCCGCAGTTCCGCGTTCTGGCTTTCATTG
>DASSYL010000542.1:0-8330 GCA_035703315.1 Candidatus Acidiferrum sp.
CGCGCGGTTTCGAGTGCACGATCGACCGTGAACAGGGCATCTTTGGCGCTCGATTGGGCGCGGCCCAAGCGCGGAAATTCCGGAACTCGCGGTTGCGCCTGTTGTTCTCCGTGTTGCATTTGCATACCCGGCATGGACGGTTGCTGCTGAGCGGAAAGGGCAGAGCCAGAAAAAAGAAGAACGAAAAAGAGAAGCATTCCACCTTGTAAAACCGATGGCACGCCCGAGGGAAAGATATTGTTTCGCGCGATTCTCACCGCCAGAATTCGACTAAGAGTCATGGTGGTGCTCCTCGGCGTTAGCAGGCGCTGTTCCAGATTTTTTCAACGCGGCGATTTCGTCAAATTCCTTGTCGGGCAGGACGCGAACCATAGTCATCATGCCCATCATTCCTGCGCTCCAATTTTTGGGCAACCCATGGGTTTCCGGTTTTTGCACCAGTTCGTCCATGCCCATTTCCATGAACGCGTCCTGCGGGAAGCCCGGGACCTTTTCGGCGTCAGTCGCGACGGGCGAGGGATGCTGGTGGTGAAATTTCGCGCGGGCTGCGAGCGTTTGCATCTGCTGCATGGCGGAAGCCTCGGTTTGATCGGAGGTCATAATCTGCCGGTCGCGCAGCAGGTCCATCATGGAGTTCATCATGTGGTGCGGCAGGTGGCAGTGAATCATCCACGCGCCCGGATACTTGGCGTCAAATTCCACAACGCGCGCTTGCGCGACACCCACCAGGACGGTGTTTGACGGATACCAGGTGGACTCCGGCGCGCGGCCGCCTTCCGTGCCGGTCGTGACGAACTGGTTTCCGTGCAGGTGAATAGGGTGATGGTCCATGCCGAGATTCACGAATCGCAACCGCACTCGGCTGCCAAGCCTTGCGAGTAGCGGCGTTGTGAGCGGTGCGGCAACGCCGTTAAACGTAAGCCAGTTGAACTCCATATTCGCCGTGTTGGGCACGGAGTTGTTCGGCAGCACCGCCCATTCCTGCAGCACGATGCCGTAATCGTGGTCGACGTGAGGCCAGTGTGCTTCGCGTGGGTGTGCGATGAACATCCCGATCAGGCCGATCATCTCCTGCATTGCCGAATGTGCATGATAGAAAAACGTTCCTTCTTGATGCACAGTGAACTCGTACGTGTAGGTTTCGCCGGGAGCGATAGGCCGCTGGCTAACCCATGGCACACCGTCCTGTTCAATCGGCACTTCAATGCCATGCCAGTGCATCGAGGTGCTTTCGGGCAGCCGGTTCTCGACGAGAATACGAACGCGATCTCCTTGCGTGACCTGAATCGTGGGGCCAGGGCAGCTGCCGTTGTAGCCCCAGACGTCCAGCGTTTTCCACGGCACAATTTTTCGCTCGAGCGGCTCGGCGATCAGGCGGAAAACTTTTGTGTCCCCATCAAGCGTGAAGGGCAGATTGGGAATGTCGGGCGACTGCATGGATACGGGAGCCGCGTGGGATTTGCCGTGCATGGACCCGCCGCGCACGCGGGTTGGTTGCTGCGCGTCCTTGGCCAACGACTTCGGCGGCGATTTCTGCGCGCGAAGAGATTCGGTCCAGCTCATCAGGCCGGCGCCAAGAATCGTGGCATTGCGAAAAAACGATCTGCGTGATTCGCTCATGGAAACTCCATTCATTTCACCTGTAAGGCTTAGAGGGACAGAAGAGTGCGCGCTGGTTCGAGCGCACCGCGGCGCCGGTACAAAGTTGGAATCAGAGCTTAGGGCGAGGAAAGACTCAAATGCGCAGGACGAGAGAAGACTTTGCGGAGAAGTGGCTTAGTGTTCGCACTTCGCCCGAAGAGGAAAACAGAAGGTGTGTGTCTGTTCCCTGAAGGAGTTCGACGCCAAAGCTCGCCACAAACAACGGGTTCCGTTCGGCGTGCGCAAACAACAGCGAGTCGCCCGGTAGCCAACGAAAACTCGCCGGAAGCGCGAGCGGCAGCTGCTGCAAAGCGCAGTTCTGCATCGAGCCGATGTGGCTATCGGATGCATCTGCCGCCGCGGCCAAAGACTCATGGCAAGCGGACTTCTCCCCGCCTGCTTGCGTGTGAGCGCACATTTGCGCCTGACAAGTCGCCCCGCACATAGGCGTAAGGAGCAACAGAACCGCCAGCACCAACATGGAGCCGCTCCTGACGGCGGCGAATTTCCTTACTGCAAAATCCATGAGGTCAGGCTACGCCACGCCAACGAGCGCGTCAACGGCCGACGGCGAATTGTTGCGCAGGACTCCGAGAATGAAGTTGGTGGGGCGGCGGTAGTCCGAATTCCATTGCCTAAATTCTAAGTCTCACCGCAGGAGCGCGTTACCAGCTACACGTCAGGCCAATTGCTAGAAAACTGCTAAAAAACCACGGACTAGAAGCGAGTTTTTTCCTTCCGCATTTTCACCACGAGGAAACGCGCCTGGCCACTTGCCGGTAAGCCGTCTATCCAGGCACGCCAACAGATTCCTCGCATCTAACCCTTCACAGGGTGGTGATCGACAGACCCTTCGTGTCGGACCTTGGCACAAAGTACAGTTATCCCTTTGCGCGCTGTTGCCACGGCCATCGTTGACCGGTCACAACGTCGGTCGATAGCTTTAAGTGATGGCTTCTCAGGCGACATCGACGCCTTTTGCCGGGCTCGCGGCAGGGGAACAAGAAAGATCCCGCTATCGGGCACTGCTGTTGCATGGAATTATTTTTCTGGTTGCGTTCGGTGTGCTGGTATTGCGCCGGCCAGACGCGATCTTCAACGCCCAGTTCTACGCCGAGGATGGCAAATACTGGTATGCCGACGCCTACAACCACGGCTGGGCTTGTGTGTTCATGCCGCAGTGGGGTTATCTACAAACCGTTTCGCGCCTGGTGGGTCTTCTTTCGCTACTGGTTCCCTTAGCTCATGCTCCCCTTGTGATGAACCTATGCGCAATGGCATTTCAGATTCTTCCGGTGAATCTGTTTCTCTCCTCGCGGTTTGACGCCATCCCTTTTCGAACGCGCCTTCTGGGAAGCTTCCTGTATCTGGCCCTGCCTAATTCGATGGAGATTCACGCCAACACCACGAATATACAGTGGCATCTGGCTCTAGCGGCTTGCTTGGTCCTGTTTGCACGTCCGGGAACAGGGATGGTATCGCTCTTCCTTGATACCTTGCTTATGACCCTCTCGATACTCGACGGCGCCCTCGGTATGCTCCTGATGGGAGTACTCGCCGCCTTGTGCTGGCAACGAAAAGATGAGCGCTCTAGAAGACTGCTTGTCTGGCTTCTGCCGGTTACCACCTTACAAGTATTGGTGGTGGTGTTTTCTGGATCTCGACCACCCGGAACACTTGGCGTGACGATTGCCCGTTGCAACGGCATTTTAGGAGGCCAACTCTTCCTTTCATCAGTACTGGGGCAAAGAACTTTTGGCCAGCTCTATTCCGCGCACGCGCCCTCTCTGGTGGTGATGGAGGCTGCAGCTATCCTGATTGGACTCCTCGTGGTGCTCTACGCCTTGCGTTATGGGCCACTTGAATTGCGGCTCTTTAATTTGTTCGCTTACGCTGTGCTCGCATTGTCGCTGATTCGGCCGTTCACGATGATGGAAGGCCTTCGCGAGGAGTGGGACATCATGCAACTACCCGGCATCGCCAACCGCTACTACTTTCTGCCGATGACCGCATTTCTCGCAAGCCTATTCTGGATGTTGCACGAAGCTAAGCCAGCCCTGCGCGCTGCCCGCTATGCGGCGAGCGCCATCGTGCTGCTGTTACCGGTGGGTATCTGTCGGGATTGGTTCTACCCGCCCTATCCCGAAACGCATTTCCGCGAAATCGCCGCTCAATTTGAGCGCGCGGCGCCCGGAACAAAAATTGCCATTCCGCAGAATCCCACGGACTGGCGCATGGAATTGGTGAAAAAGTGATTCGCTATTGGTCGAACTAGTCGGCACGTTTCTCCGCTCTTAGCTTCGACCCGTTGGGGTGGCCGGAACGCAACCTCGACTGTGTTCCGGTTTTGAGGGAAAAAAGAGAAAGCCAAAGCAATCGAATCAAGAGGCTTGGTGGGGACGGCGGGAGTCCAACCCGCGACCTAGGCGTTAGGAGTGCCTCGCTCTATGCATCTGAGCTACGTCCCCGTTTTCGCTCTGCCCTCATTATAACGGCAAACCAGTACGCCCGCGGATTCGCCAGGCCGTGCTGCTCTTATGGAATGACCGTGTGGTATTATCCGCTTCGCCGCCCCATTTCGACCCTCTTTCGAGAATAGGGATAACTGAATAGTCCCTGCGAAGGGGTCCTGCCAAAGCGGAGGTCTTCATGAGTCGCACCTTGCGCAACATCCTGATTGCTGTTGGTGTCCTGGTGGTTTTGCTCATCATTGTGCCGTTTCTGATTCCGGTGAATCGTTTCCGTCCCACGATTGAAGAAAAAGCTTCGGCGGCGCTGGGACGCAAGGTGACGGTGGGCGACCTGAGTTTATCTCTGCTCGGTGGCGCGCTGACGGCGAAAGACCTTTCCATTGGCGACGATCCGAAGTTCAGCCCTTCGCCGTTTTTGACTGCGAAGTCTCTGAGTGTGGGCGTCGAAATGATGCCGCTGATTTTTTCCAAGCAGTTGAATGTGACGGGAATCACGATCGATGAACCGCAGGTAACGCTGCTCAAAAATCCCAGAGGAGACTGGAACTACTCGTCCATGGGAAGCTCCGGTGGCAGAACTCCGGCCAGCACAGGCAAGCCGGAAGCGAGAGAAGCGCCGGCCAGCTCTTCGAGCGCGTCAAGCACGCCAGACATCTCCGTCAAAAAATTGGAATTGAAGAACGGCAAAATCATTCTGGGCACCACCAATTCTCAACAGCGTTCCACGTATGACCACGTGAATGTGACCGCCTCCGATTTTTCACTGAATTCCAAATTTCCCGTAACCGTAACCGCCAACCTGCCCGGCGGCGGCGACATGAAACTCGATGGAAACGTCGGACCGGTGGACAAAACGGATACGACGCTGACGCCCATGGATGCCAAGCTGCACGTGTCCTCGCTCAATCTGGCAACTACGGGGATTCTTGACCCATCTCTGGGTCTGGGTGGCCTGGTTGATCTGGATACGACGCTGGCAAATCAGGGCGGCTTCGCGCAAACCAACGGCACGGTGAAACTCTCCAAGGCGCTTCTGGTGCAAGGCGGAACTCCCGCCAGCGTGCCGATGAACGTCGATTACAGCACCAAGTACGATTTGCGGAAGAATTCCGGCGTGCTGAATCCTTCCACGGTGAAGATCGGTTCGGCCACGGCCAAATTGAACGGCACCTATGCCGCCCAGGGTGATGCGACCGTGGTGGACTTAAAGCTGGCCGGCGATGGTATGTCGGCGAAAGATCTGCAGGCATTTTTGCCGGCAATCGGTGTGAATTTGCCGAAAGGCGCTTCATTAAACGCCGGCACGCTAAGCACCAATCTCAACATCAAGGGCCCCACCAATAAATTGGTGACGGACGGAAACATCGGACTATTCAACGCCAAGCTGGAAGGTTTCGACCTGGGCTCAAAAATGTCCGCCATTTCCGCGTTGACGGGAGTGAAGACCGGCAAGGATTTGGATATTGAGAAGCTGACCACCAACGTGCATATGGCTCCCAACGGCCTGCGCGCCGAGAACTTCCTCGCCGTCATACCTAGCTTGGGAAATCTTGCCGGCGCCGGGACGCTGGATTCGAAAAACAATTTGGACTTCAAAATGGCCGCGACGCTGACTGGCGGCGCCATCGGCGCGGTTGGTGGGGCCGGAGCTGGGGTCGGCGGCGCGCTGGGTGCCTTGGGCGGAAACCAGGGCGGCAGTTGCAAAGGCGGAACAACCATCCCGTTCCAGATTCAGGGCACGGCCGCGGATCCAAAATTCATTCCAGACGTCGGTGGCGTGGCTGCCGGAATGTTGAAGTCGCAACTCGGCTGCGCCGGCGGCTCAGTCGGCAATATCGCCAAACCTGGTGGACAAAATCCAGCCGACGCCGTCAATGCGCTCGGCGGGCTTTTCGGGAAAAAGAAGAAACCATAAACTTCTTTGTTTCATCGCAATCGCGCATGGTCGTGGCGAAAAAATCGTCGAGCCAATCGGCTTGACTCACTTGAAACTTCCCAGTAGCCTCATGCGTCCATTCCAGCGACGTGGGTTTCAGGGTTCCAAGGTTTGTCTTACAAACCCTGAGTAAATACGGTCGGTGAGTCTTCGTTTCTTTTCACAAAGGAGTCTGGCATGCGCTCTGCTCTGGATCGCATCGTTTTGTGCGCGTTCGTCGTCATGATGGCGGCGGTTTTCTTCTCGGCTGCAAGTTCGCCGGCGTTCGCGCAAGGCGGCGAGCCGCAATACTTCGCCATTCGTGGCGCCAAGGTGGTGCCCGTATCCGGCCCGCCGATCGAAGATGCGACCGTCGTCGTGGCGCGCGGCGTAATCCTGGCGGTCGCCAAGGACACTTCCATTCCTGCCGATGCGTGGGTGATCGAGGGCAAGGGACTCACGGTTTATCCCGGATTGGTGGATGCGCTTACTGACGTAGGCCTGGCGGTTGCAACGCCGATGCCCGCTGCTGAGGGTTCCGCGGCGGGACCGCCGCGGCGCGCGGAGGAAGTTGCGCGAGGACCGGAAGATCGCCCCAACAGCACTCCGTGGCGTCGTGCATCTGACGAAGTCAGCCTGACCGATAAACGCATCGAGACGTGGCGCAGTGCTGGATTTACCACCGTAATTTCTTCTCCTAAAGCGGGATTTTTGCCAGGGCAAGCGGCGGTGCTTGATCTCAACGGTGAAAGGCCCGGCGATCTTGTCGTAAAAACGCCGGTCGCGATCCCCGTTTCCACAAAGCCGGTTGCCAGCTTTGGCAGAGGTTTTCCCGACTCGCTGATGGGTGTTGTGGCGTACGAACATCAGCTATTCCTCGATACCGACTGGCTGACCAAGGCGGAAGCCGCGTACGAAAAGAATCCCAAAGGCACCGCTCGGCCGCGCTACGACCGTGCATCGGCGGCATTGGCGGACGCTCTGCAGAATCATGGCATCGTACTGATTTCGGCAACTTCGGCCCTGGAAATACGCCGCGCTCTGGAGCTTGCCGACCGCTGGAAAGTTAACGCGGCCATTTACGGCGGCCAGGCGGGATATGAAGTTGCCGATGAAATCGCATCGAAAAAGGTTCCCGTGCTCGTAAACCTGAAATGGCCTGAAGCGGAAAAAGACGCCGATCCTGATGAACTGCCGAATTTGCGGACCCTGCGTTTACGCGACCGCGCGCCCTCCACTCCCGCGGCCTTCTCTAAAGCGGGAGTCAAGTTTGCTTTCTACTCCGGCGACACCGCCAATCCCAAAGATCTTCTCAAAGCGGTAAAGAAATCGATCGATGCGGGCCTCACTCCCGATGCCGCGTTGCGCGCGCTCACCTTGTCACCGGCGGAACTTTATGGCGTCAGCGATCGCCTCGGCTCCATCGAAAAAGGCAAAATCGCCAATCTGGTCGTCGCCGACGGCGACATCTTCAACGAGAAAACAAAAATTAAGTTTGTGTTCGTGGATGGCCGCCGCTTTGAAATTCGCGAGCCGGAAAAACCGAAAGATCCGCCCAAAGGCGACATCACCGGAAAGTGGAAATTGTCTTACACCACTCCGGACGGCGCCGAAGAATCCACCGCCGACCTCGCCATGGCTTCCGACGGCACGATCACCGGAACCCTCTCCAGCAAGCGTGGAACGGCGACTATCCTGAACGGCTATCTGAGCGGCGACCACTTTATGTTCGTCATCAACATCAACATTGGGCAAAATTTTTCCGACGTCACGTTCACCGGCACTTATGACGGCACTTCGCTCAAGGGCAACATCAGCGTCGAAGGCTACTGAATTGATTTCACCGGCGCCAAGCCTACCGGCGGAGCCTCCTCACTTGCCCAAGCCGCTGACTTCGCTCAAGGAGATGCGCGATGAACCGCCGCCTTCGCTTCATTGCCGTTGCAGCGCTGACTTTGCTTGCAAGTTCGGGTGCGACGTTCGCAGCCACGCCCGACGCCGGCCAAGTCATCGTCATTCAAAACGCCACTATTCTCACGGTCACCAAGGGCACCATCGAACGCGGCTCCATCCTGATTAAGGACGGCAAAATCGCCGAAGTCGGCGCATCCGTCAAAACTCCCAAAGACGCCACCGTCATCGACGCCGAAGGCAAATTCGTAACCCCCGGCATCATCGATTGCCATTCGCATATCGCCATCGACGGCAGCGTGAACGAGGGCAGCATCTCCGTTTCTTCGATTGCCAATGTTGCAGAAGTTCTGGACTCCGACGACATCGACATCTACCGCGACCTGGCCGGC
>DASSYL010000548.1:0-3408 GCA_035703315.1 Candidatus Acidiferrum sp.
TTTCGCCCGCGACCAAATCACTGCTACATTTTCAGCGCCGTCCGCGGAAAGGATCACCACATGTATTCGAAATTGATTCATAAGCTGTTCTTCTTGGCGATCGCTTTTGGTTTCGCCGCAAGTGGAGTTCGCGCGCAGCATGTAGTGCATGCGGTAACGGGAGCAGTCGGCAAAGTCGACTCCGGCGCCAAAACCATCGCGGTTAAAACCGCCGACGGTAGCGAAGAGGTTTTCAAGTACACAGAAAAGACCAGTGTTCGCGGCGCAACTGCCGCTGCCGACGCTGCCAAGACTGGAGCCGTCGACACCTACATGGCGGGCAAGGAAGGAACGCACGTCGTCGTGCGCTATGTCGGCAAGGGCAGCGACAAAACGGCAATCGGCATCAAGGACTTCGGCAAAGATACGCTAAAGGTCAGCAAGGGCACCGTGACCAAGGTGGACCAGGCTGCCCATACGGTGGGTATCAAAACCGAAGACGGCGCCGAGACTACTTATCGCCTCAGCAAGGATGCAGCTGTGGACACCGAGCATGGCGTAGTGGAAGGTGCGAAGTACACCGCCAAAGAAGGCGACCATGTCGTTGTGCATTACAGCGAAGACGCGGGACACAAGGTCGTCCACCTCCTGAAGCACATCTAACGTCGGCCATCAAACAGCGAGCCCGCAGCGATGAATCGGCACGCCGCGGGCTCAATCTTCTGCCCGTCCCCGGGGTCACCGCGAAAACGGATACATCAGCCAGCCTAGCGCAATCCCCACCAGCAGAAACATCGCGAACGACCACGCCGCGTACTTCACACGCTCGATCGGTTTCCGGCGCCCCAACGTTCCAAACGCTAGCGAAATGATCAGCGCAAACAGTAGCAACGACTGAAAGTGGGAAAAGTGCAGCGGCACCATCACGCTTTTCGACCTCGAGCCGCTTCATACGCATGCAGCGCCGCCAACAGATTCAGCACGCCGGCCGTAGCCAGAAAACGCGTCCCATAATCCCCATCCGCGTGCGATACATCCGAGCCCCCAAATTCCAAGGAACGCGCAACAAAGTAAAACGCGCCCGTTCCCGCGTCCGCCATGTATCCGAGGCGCGCAAACGCATCTTCCCCACCCGGTTCAAATACATTCCCCCGCATGCCCGCGCCCAAATAAACCAGAAATCCCACGGTTAGAAATATTGCCAGCGCACGCCCCCACATTTTCAGCAGCGCATGTCCCAACCCAGGCAGCAGCCATCCCGCCAGCGCCACCGCAACGGCTCGCACGGCCGACGGTGCTTCAACCGTTTCATGTGTGGGATCTAACGCAGCGGATTCCGCTGGCGCTACAGCAGACTCGCTCGCCTGTTCACCACTTTGCGCGCTGCTTTCTTCCCCCGCCGCAGGGCTGTCCGTTCGTTCCTCAAACACTCTTTATTCTCCAAGCATCCGCGAGCCGCCGCTTACGCCAGCAGCGCCAATATTTCCTTCTGCACTGCACCTGTTACCCGCGCTTCCCTTTCACCCACATACACGTTCACTTCGCTGCGCATGCCAAATTCGGACAAATAAATCCCCGGCTCAATCGAGTTGCACGTCCCGGGAATCAAATGCCGACTGTCATGTGTCTCGAGCCCGTCCATATTCACACCGTTGCCGTGTACGGTTGTCCCGATATTGTGCCCCGTGCGGTGAATAAAATATTTTCCGTAGCCCGCCTTCTCCACCACTCCGCGCGCCGCTTTGTCCACCTGCCAGCCCTGCACCGGTTTTCCTGCCGCGACGGACGACCGTATCAACTCCACCGCTTTGTCCCGCGCCGCCGTCAGCACCGCAAACACCTTCGCGTATTTCTCAGGCACTTTTGCCCCGAGATATCCGACCCAAGAAATATCGTAGTAAACGCTTCCTTCGCCCTTAGTCTTTGCCCATACGTCTAGCAGTAGCAAGTCCCCTTCATTGATCGGCGTTGGCCGCTCCGCCGACGGCGCATAGTGCGGATCGCTCGCATGAGCGTTCACTGCCACGTCCGGGCCTTCCTCGGTCGTCAATCCTGCCTTTTCAAACTCCCGCAAAATCCATTGCTGCAGCTCGAATTCCGTCAGCGGATTCTTTCGACGCACGCTCTTCGCCGCCAGCGTAAACGCCTCCGCCACAATCCGGTCAATCTCCTTACCGGCTCTTAGATGCGATTGCAACTGTTCCGGCGTCCAGCACGCCTCATACTTCTGCACCAGGTCAGCCGACGTCACCACTTTCACGCCAGTGCTTTTCACCAGCTCGATGGTTCCCGCGTCCACCATGGCCACATACGGAATCGCATTCTTCGGCGAATACTGCATGGCCACCGACTTCGCTCGCCCCAGAATTTTCTTGAGGCCGCCGCGCAACTCCTCCTGCCCTGAATAGTAAATCGTGTCTCCCGTCACTGCCGCCAGTGACTGCGTCTCGATCTTGTGCACCAGCTTCTTCGGTGTTCCCTTGGCCGGAACATAGTAAAACCACCGCCGCGTTCGCATGTGATTCGGCAGCTGCAAAATCCGATGCGCTATCGGATCGCGCCCGCGAAAATCGTAGAACAGCCACCCGTCCAGCTTCATCGCGCGCAAATCTTGCTGCATTTCACTCAGTTGAAAGCTCATCCTTCCACTTCTCCCTCGCTACACGCCTCGGGTCGGAGATTTAGCTCCGATATATCAGCCCGCGGGCAAATCTGCTTTAGCCCATGGGAATTGACGGCTCCGGTCAAACTACTCAATTAAGCCTCGACACGAATCAAGCCCTCCACCTCCGCCGCCGTCACTCCTGCAATTTCCACCCGCTTCATCCGCTGCCGCTCGCCCGCCAGGATTCTAACAGCCGACTTCGGACGCTTCAAAAGTTCCGCTAAAAACCCGCACAGCGCTTCGTTCGCGCGATCCTCTACCGCCGGCGCCTGCAACCGAATCTTCAACGTCCCTTCCATTACTCCGACAATTTCATTCCTGCTGGCTCGCGGCTGCACCCTCACCCGAAACGTTATCGTACCGCGCTCCTGGCTCGCCCTCAGATCGATCAAACTCATTGAACCTCGCGCGCGCCAAACAACGCCGTCCCTACCCTTACTTCCGTCGCGCCCTCTTCGATCGCTACCTCAAAATCGTGCGACATCCCCATCGACAGCACCGGCAGTTTCCTTCCCAGCGTCACCTCGAGCCTGGCCTTCAACTCGCGCAACTCCGCAAAATACGGCCGCGCCTTTTCCGGCTCCTCCAGATACGGAGGAATGCACATTAACCCAGCCAGTTCCAACTCACCCAATCCGCATACTTTGTCGGCAAGTTCCGATAATTGCTCCTTCTCCACACCGCTCTTCGTCTCTTCCGGCGCAATCCGCACTTCAATCAGTACCCTGAGCTTGGCTTGGCCAGCGGCCTCTGCCCGCGCGCGA
>DASSYL010000583.1:0-7143 GCA_035703315.1 Candidatus Acidiferrum sp.
GCCATGCGGTCGGCGTTGATGCCGTCCTGGTAGGCATCCATCGAGAAGTTGCCAGCGGGCAAAAACGACAGCTCGATTTCGACGTCGCGCGGCGTCCAGCTGGTCATTGCGCCGACGTACCAGTCTTTGCCGCTGCGGCGGGCGACGACGACGTATTCGGCAAATTTGCCGTCGAGCGGAACGGTTTCGTCCCACGTGGAAGGGACGGCGCGGAGAAATTCAAGCGATTCGGGTTCGCGTTCGTAGTTCGAAGGGCTGTCGGAAAGCATCTGCAGTGGGCTTTCGTAAACGACGTACATGGCGAGCTGCTGACAGCGCGTGCCGAGCGCCATGGGGCGTTTCATAATGGGCTTGAACATGTCGAGCTGCGCGTTGAGCATGGCGCCCGGAGTGTAGTCCATCGGGCCGAGGAACATGCGCGTGAACGGAAGCGTGACGTTGTGTGGAGGATCGGTTTCGGCGGACCACTTGCTCCACTCCATGCCGCGCACCCCTTCGGTGCTGATGAGATTAGGCCAGGTGCGGGTGAGCGAAGCGGGACGCTGCGCGCCGTGGAAGTCGACGAGCATTTTGCGCTTGGCGCATTCGGCGCTGAGATGGTGATAAAAATTCATGAGCAGCTGATCGTTGCGCTGCATGAAGTCGACTTTAATTCCCTTGATTCCCCACTTGGCGTATTGATCGAGCGCGGGCTGCATCTGGTCGGCGAGAGATTTCCAGACGACCCAGAGAATGATGCCGACGTTTTTCTGTTTAGCGTAGGCGGTGAGCTCTTCCATGTTGATTTCGGGAACGACTTCGAGGACGTTGCCGAGCTTGTACCAGCCTTCGTCGAGAATGATGTAATCGAGATGATTTTTGGCGGCGAAGTCTACGTAATATTTGTAGGTTTCGGTATTGATGCCGGCTTTGAAGCTGACGCCGTAGACGTTGTTGTAGTTCCACCAATCCCAGGCGACTTTGCCGGGCTTGATCCAGGACGTGTCGGAGAGTTGAGAAGGTTTTTCGAGGAGCCAGATCAATGAATTGGAGATGAGGTCTCGATCGCGCTCGGCAATGCCCAGAACGCGCCAGGGAAACGTGCGGGTCCCTTTGGTGACGGCGATGTAGTCGGCGGCTTGGGTTACTTTGAAGTCGCGATCCTTTTCGAGTTGCTCTTTAAGCGGGTAGTGTTCGAACGTGGCGGCGAGCGCATTGTCGCCGGTGCCGCGGAGCCACAGGCCGGGATATTCCTCGACGTCGGATTCGGCGACAGCGATTTTGACGCCGCCGGCGTCCACGACGGCGGGAAGGGTGGCGAAGGTCTTGTCAGAAATGTCTTTGAGTGGGCGCGGGAGGTATTTGCGTTCGTTGTGGGAGAACATGCTTTCTTCTTCGGGGTAGAAGACAGAGAAGTCGGAGGCGAAGCGGAAGGCAGCGTCTTCGCTGAAAACCTTTACATTTTCGCCGCCGAGAGATGTTTCGAAGCGATAGGCAACCCCCTCCGGATAGGCGCGGAAGACGACGGCGTAGCCAGCGTCAAAGTCGAGACGGAGTTCGTTGTAATGTTCGCGGATTTTTGCGGATTTCTGACGGACGACAGGCTCGAGTACTTTGTCGCCGGAATTCTTCTTAGTGGATTTGAGCTGGGGATTTTCGCCGAGAGTTTTGCCGGCGATGTTGAGGGAGAGGGAGGAGTCTTTGAGTAACGGCTTGCCGGAGAGGGAGACGTCGTAGGTGAGGCGATTGGCGACGTGGATTTGGACTTCGATACGGTCGTCGGGAGAGCGGAGAGTGAAGTTGGAGTCGGCGGCGAAAGCTGCAAAGCCGAACATAGAAGTGACGATGAATGCAAGCAAGATTCTGGCTGAGTGATCTCGAGCTACGTTCATGAAGGCTCCTTTACACCAGCTTCCGTGCGTTCAATAAAAGGCGCCCGCCGCCCTTCGAACTTCAGGGCAAGCCTTAGTTCGCGTAAAGCGAAGGCGGCCGGGACAGGTCTCCACACTATTCGCGAGTGGAGGACGGATCTTTTTTGAGAATAGTGACGAACTGGCGAAGGCGGCGGCGCTCCTTTTCGAGCGCGGCGTCTTCTGAGCGGCGCAGTTCGTCGTAGGTCTTCATCTCCTGATCGGCTTTGGCAACGTCGCCCGACCGGCGATAGGCGAGACTCAGCTGATAACGAACCGCGCTGAATTTGGGATCGGCGGCGGCAGCCTTTTGAAACGCGGCCAACGCCGAGCCCTTTTCGCCTCGCGCGTTATACAACATCCCGAGTTGAAGGTAAACCTCAGCGTAGTGCGGATCGTTCTCAAGAGCTTTTCGAAAAAGTTGCTCGGCGCGAGCGCAGTTGGCTGCATCTTGCGTTTTCCGAGCTCTTTTCCAAAGGACCAGGCCGTAATAGAAACTGGCTTGTGGATTCGCGGGCTGCTTGGCGGCAAATCGCGCCAGGGCTGTTTCGCTGCAAGGAAGAGGGTCGGCGGCTGCTTTCTCCATTTGGCCGAGAAGGAGATAAGGCGCGGCGGCAGCGGGATCGAGTTCGGAGGCGCGACAGATTTGGGCGGCCGCTTCGTTGTACTGGCCGTTCGAATAGTAGGCGGCGCCGAGCCCAGCGAGCATGCGCGAGGATTTCGGATGAGCTCTTGCGCCGTTCAAAAAGACTTGCACGGACGGCTGACCGGCGCGGTGAAGGAGAAGTTCGGCGCCCCAGGCGAAGTAATTTTGTTCGCTGGGGTCGGCTTTGACGGCTGCTTCGTACTCCCTGACGGCACCGACCGGATCACCGCTGGATTCCTTGGAATCACCGAGGACGCGATGCGCGTCGCCTGCGCGTCTGGCGTCTGTAGCTTTTTCAGTCGAGGAAGATTTCAGCGAAGCCGCTTCTTTCGCAAGAACGTCGCTGGCACGAACGTTGGCGTCGGAGCCGTGCAGGCCCATGTTGCTGCGATCGGTAATCCCAGCCACAGTGAAGTTGGTTTCGTCAGAAAACTGCACGTCCGGAGTTGATTGATTGGTCGGGTTCGGTTCGATTGCGGGCCCACTGTGGGTAGCTATATGCAGAACTGGATCCAAGCGGCGCCGCTCTAGCCGGTCCAGGTCGAGATTCTTTACGACAAGTGGGCTGAAGGCCTCGGCCCTAGCGCGAAGAAGGTAGCGTCCCAGCCGAGGCGCCACGAGAACATACCTTCCTTCCTCGTCGGTAGTGGCTGTTACCGTCTTCGGCACATCGGCGGCCGAGCTTGAATCTTGCAGCTCAAGCCGAAGGACAGCTCCCGCGACGGGCGCTCCGGACTCGTCGATTACTTTGCCTTCGACCACGGCGGCGCCTTCGGTTACCACCGGACTCTGGCAGGCGCGCAACCGATTTGGCGGAAAAAGCCAGGAAACGGCGAGGCAGGCGCAGAGAAGCACAGCGCTCTTGGGCCGACACTGCGAGGCAAGGGAAAGAAACATTTGCGGAGCCGGAAGCGATTTTAGACCGCGTTCAGGAGAGCCGCAATAGCAGGCCGTGAGGCACCGGAGTCTACTGCTGCGCGGCTTGAGAAGCGGACGGGAGCGCCGACAGCTCGCGCGTAGGCAGCTTGGTGGTGGAGACGACGTCGAGAGAGGCGCCTCGGGCGAGATGGGTGTCGACTTTGATCGCGCCGGGATCGCCATCGTGGAGGAAAGTGGCGGAGGCAACGGAGGAGGGAGGCAAGTCAATGTCTTTGCCGCGCCCAACGAGCTTGAAAATCTGAGAATGGGCGGGAACCGTGAAACGAATTGCGAGCGGCGCTACGCGTGTGACTTCTTCAGGAGACTCGATTGTGAGCTCGCCGGAGATGTCGCGGTCTGAAAGGTTGGTAAAACTGAAAGACTGACCGGGAGTTTGGATTTTCTGTGAAGAGTCAACATTGAAGAGCCGAAAGTCGGAGAAGGCATGGCGGCGGTAGAAACGTTTTCCTTTGCGCTCGACGTACAGCTCGGCAGTTTGCGGAAGCCAAAGTTGCTGGCCGGTGGACTGGAAGCGAACTGGTTGATAGTCGATAGCGAAGTGCTCGTGGGTAAGGGCGACCTCAGGAAGCGGCTTCACAAGCTCGGATTCGAGGTGGAGAACCTGATAGGTGCCGGGGTCGATCCAGACGCGGCCTAGGAGCGGGAGACTGGCGGTACGACCGCCAACCGAGTAGGAGCGAATGCGGATGGGATGGTCGGGGCGCTGAACGAAGTGAACTTGCCAGGCTTGACGCCCCGCCCATTGACCGAGGCCTTCGCAGCGAAATTCGAAGTCGGGCGCGAGCACCGGATGGAAAATCAGCGCCATGGCGGGAGAACCACGCGAAGCGGTTTGAGCTGGAAATTGCCCGGGATCCGTTTTACCGTCGCGAAACTCGTCGAGGAGAAAGGTGCCGATGCTGTTTTGGCTGACCGAGACAACATAGGCGAACTCGCGGGTTTCGGGCGACTTGAGGGCACCGTTGCGATCCACGGAAAAGTGCATCAGTTTCTCGGTAGCGGTGAAGCGCTCGAGTGATTGGACGAATTCAGACATGCGCGCACCTACGCCGCGAAGGACGTCCTCTGCGGGGCAAGAAACGGCGGGATCCACGGGAGGCATTGATTGTTCGAGTTCGTGGGGCGCCCAAAAATTGCGTACGCCGCTCGCGGCCGGCGTTGGTGTGGCTTCGGGTTCTGGAATGGCGGGGGCGAAACTGGAAATTTCCATCGGCGAAACAGAGGCATCAGAGGAAAGCGGCGATGATCGCAGCTCGATTTTTTGTTCCGAGTTTTGTTCTGAGGCAGGAAGGAATCGCGGCTGCATTGGAACAAAGAGGGATTTCTGACGAGGACCATCACCTATCTTGAAGCTGAAGTTCAAGACGGTATAACCCGGCGCGCTGACCACGGCAGCGTACTTTCCAGATGTGACGCCGGAGAACAGATATTCGCCGGGCTCGTCGGCGGGCATGCCGAGCAACTCATTGCCTTGTTCCTGGGCTACGCGGACCATGGCTGCGCCGCGGAAAGGAGTTTCATCCTCGAGACGCAGGCAAATCTTGAGGGTCGCTTCACCGGCGGGAGGTACGGCATCAAGCAACGCCGCTGCGGGCGCGCTCTGCGCGTCCAGATTTCCGGCCGCAAGCAAAAGGACTGCAGCCAAAGCTAAAGCAAGGAAGAATCGAGGCCAACCCATGGGGACCTGCGCTAAAAAACGATGAGCTAAGTGAACTGCGCGGGGAATGAAGTGTCAAGTCAACTTTGTGTCACAGCGAACAAGGCGGGAAGGAGAGAGAAGGCTGAAGGCGATTCCCTGCCCCAGGGGGGCCGGACCAAGTGGTATTCTTCCGGCTCTTGAGGGCAATGATGAAGCGAACTTGGATGGCGCTAGGTCTGTTGAGCTTGGGCGGAGCTCTGGTGGGGCACATGGATGCGCAAACTGTGTCGAAGCCAAACACGCAGGCCTTGAGCAGGATCATTGTTGATACGGACCTCGGGGACGACATTGACGATGCATTTGCGCTGGCACTGGCGTTGCGAAGCCCGGAAATCGAGGTAGTTGGGGTCACGACAGCGTGGGGAGACACGTCCCTGCGGGCCCGGCTCGCGAACCGGTTGCAACAGGAAGCGGGGGAAGGGCCGATTCCAGTTTTGGCAGGCGTTCCGACACAGAGCAAATCGAACTTCACCCAAGCGGATTGGGCGCGGGAAGGAGAACCAGCGTCTGCATATCCCGATGCGGCGCAGTTTCTGCTGGACCAAGCGAAGAAGGCGCCGGGAGAAGTGACGCTGGTGGCGATCGGACCGCTGACGAATATTGGAGCAGCGATAGATCGCGACGCGGAGGGCTTTCGCAGGTTCAAGCGAGTGGTGCTAATGGGGGGATCGATTCGGCGTGGTTACGGCGACCGGGGATACGGGCCGGATCGCGGGCCGGAACCGGAATACAACATTTCGAGTGACGTGAAAGCCGCTCAGAAGCTCTTTGCGAGTGGCGTGCCGATTTTCATGATGCCGCTGGATTCGACGCAGCTTCTGTTGGATGAAGACAAGCGCACGCTGCTGTTCAGTACCGGGTCGCGCCTGACGAATGCGCTGGCGGCGTTGTATTTTCAATGGGTGAGGAGCACGCGAACGCCGACGGCAACATTGTTCGACGCGATGGCGGTGGCGTATGTGGCGGATCCGGGATTGTGTCCGGTGGAACCGTTCCACATTAGCGTGGACCAGAAGGGTTTTACCAGGCCGACGGCGGGAACGTCAAATGCGTCGGCGTGCTTGTCATCGGATTCGGAGAAGTTTTTTCACTTTCTGTTGCCACGGCTGATGGACACGGTGGCGCAGGGCACTCACGCAAAACACTAAACGATGAGCAGTTGGAGCAGCGCAGCCGGGTGGACGGTCCTCAGCGAGAATGCTTGCGTATGGAAAGAGCGATGGGCAAGCCCACACAAAAAATGTGAATGATGATGCCGATGATCATGAATTTGAGCGAAAAGGGATTTCGCGTGGCCTTCGAGAGTGGGATGACGACGCGTTGCATAAAGAAGTAAACAGCGACGCCGTACAAAACGCCGGAGAAAACGGCGTGGTCAATCAAAAAGCGGAGGCCGCGGCTGGCAATGAAGAAAACTGTGGCCGCGCCGAAGGCGATGACAAAATGGAGCGCTAAGCCGAGTAACGCGGTGGCGATTCCGCCGCTATACGTATGCGGACCGAGAACCCCGCCGGCTATGCCCTGGAGAAGACGGAGCGGCTTGGCGCCCATCATCCCGTAGACAACGAGAGCCGCAGTGATGTCCATGATGCCGCAGATGGTTCCGGCGGAAACGATCGCTTTGGTCGCATTGGCCACGGCGCAACTCCTGGTGAATCCGGAGGAAGATTCTAGAGCGTTTCAGACGGAGAGCCAACAGACCTACAACGCCGCGCAGTGACCTACTCGGGGGGTCTGAGATAGGCGGCACCATGACGGAAAAGGCCCGCCGAAGGAATAGCTTGTGAAAAGACGATGCGGATAGGGACGAAAATGGCGCTGCTGCCGGGAGTAAACGGGACCGCAACTTCGGCGCGGCTGCCTTCGGGGTATTGGTTGCGGCTGCGGAAGGCGATGCCACCTTTGGAAAGGTCTTCGCAGACGGCTACTTCTTCCTGAAATCCGCGACGGCGAATGCAGGCGAGGACGCG
>DASSYL010000011.1:0-14203 GCA_035703315.1 Candidatus Acidiferrum sp.
CTGCGGGATAAGGGTGAGTACGAGGAGTTGAAGGCGTTCAATATTTGGCCTTATGGAGAGCTGGGCGCGGAGCCGAAGAAGCAGTAAAGGTTTATGAATCAATGCTTTAGGTGGGTCTCTGAGGGCGGGATTGAGGCAAGACTTAGAGACCCTAAAGCCGGACCATGGTTCTGGCTGCGACGGAAGTCCCGGAAGTCAGTTTGAGGCTGGCTGCCGCTACAAAGCGGCGTCCGAGCTGCCCTTCGAAGTTCAGGGTAATGCCGCACCCAAGAAACGCAGGCAATGCTCAGCCAAAATGGCGGTTTTAGAGCGGTTTTTCCTCAGGGCGTTCGAAAGAAATTTGACACATCGAAATTTCTTCTCTATACTCTGTGTTTCGTCAGGGCCTCACCAGCCTAGTAGTAGCGGGACACGGAAGTTGTATCCCGCGGCAGTAAGCAGTTGGAAGGATCTTCGCTTCCGGAACAGAGCAAGACGGAATGGAAGCGAGGAGCGGCCGGATATGGGACGCCAGTCCCGCAAAGCCGAGTAAGCCTCTCCGATTCGGAAGCCAAGAGCGTAATTCTGCCTCTTGGAGTGCGTGCGGAGTTCTTGCTGGTCTCTCCGGATTCGCAGTAAACCTTTCAGCGTAGTGTGTGCGCTCGCTAGGGTTGTCTGTGCGCAAAGCGAGCGGCGTCGAGAACTGTGCGCACAATTGCGGGTTCTTTGTGTTTTCAAGGACGCGCTTAAAGAGGGAACTGTGCCGACATTTTCGCAACTGGTCCGAATGGGACGCGAAGGAATTCGCACCAAGACAAAGTCTCCTGCCTTGGCGGGCTGTCCGGAAAAGCGCGGAGTTTGCATCCGCGTATACACGCAAACGCCAAAGAAGCCGAACTCGGCATTGCGCAAAGTGGCGCGCGTGCGTTTGACGAATTCGATCGAGGTGACGACGTACATTCCGGGAATCGGACACAACCTGCAAGAACACTCGATCGTGCTGGTGCGCGGCGGCCGTGTGAAGGACTTGCCGGGAGTGCGGTATCACATCGTGCGCGGAACGCTGGACGCGGCCGGAGTGGAGAATCGCAAGCAGGGACGCTCGAAGTATGGCGCGAAGCGGCCTAAAGCTGGAGCGGCGAAGTAAAGGGCACCTCGAAGTAATGAAGTAAGCGAAGCAAAGAAAAGCGGAAGCGAAAAGAATTTAGGAGCAAAAGAGCAATGCCACGCAAAGGACTCGTCAGCCGCCGCAAGCAGGAAGTGGATCCGGTTTACGGCAACGACCTGGTTGAGAAGTTCATCTGCTCGATGATGTGGGACGGCAAGAAGAGCACGGCGCAGCGGGTGTTTTACGGCGCGATGGACCAGATGGCGAAAAAGACCAACGACGACGCGCTGAAACTTTTTAAGAAGGCCGTGGAGAACGTGAAGCCGGTGCTGGAAGTGAAGACACGGCGCGTGGGCGGTGCGAACTATCAGGTTCCGGTGGAAGTGAATCCGTTCCGCCGGCAATCGCTGGCGATTCGCTGGCTGTTGCAGTATTCGCGGGAACGCGCGGGCAAGACCATGACCGACAAGCTGGCCGATGAACTGATTGACGCAGCCAATGCGCGCGGCGGAGCGATCAAGAAGAAAGAAGACGTGCACCGTATGGCGGAAGCGAACAAGGCGTTCGCGCACTATCGCTGGTAACAGGGCGCTGGTAAGTCGGATTTTTTAGCAAAGGATTTGGTGGGTTCGTGACGGAAGCAACAGCAACACGGGGAGAAAAGAAGGCCGGGCAACCGACTATGGGCAGGGCATTCAAACTCGAAGACACGCGCAACATCGGGATCATGGCGCACATTGACGCCGGAAAGACGACGTCAACCGAGCGCATCCTGTTCTATACGGGTGTGACCTACAAGATCGGTTCGGTGGATGAAGGCACGGCCACCATGGATTGGATGGAGCAGGAGCGCGAGCGCGGAATCACAATTACGTCGGCAGCGACAACGGCTTCGTGGACGCGGTTCGACAAGAAGTATCGCGTGAATATTATTGATACGCCGGGCCACGTGGACTTCACGGTGGAAGTGGAACGTTCGCTGCGGGTACTGGACGGCGCGGTTTGCGTGTTTGACAGCGTGGCGGGCGTTCAGCCTCAGTCGGAAACGGTTTGGCGCCAGGCCGACAAGTATCGCGTGCCGCGTATTTGCTTTGTGAACAAGATGGACCGCATGGGCGCGGATTTTGACCACGTCGTGCGGACGATTCGCCAGCGCCTCGGTGCCCACCCGGTTCCTCTGCAGTTTCCTCTCGGTCGTGAAGATAATTTCATTGGAATCATCGATTTTCTGGAGCAAAAAGTTGTGGTGTGGCTCGAGGAGACTCTGGGCGCGAAGTACGAAATTTTTGAAGTAGAAAAACTGTGGGACAAAGCGTTTGTGGACTCTCGGCCAGATGTGGCTGCGGCGCTGAAGGGTTCGGCAATCGACAAGGCGTTTTACGACGAGCACCGCAACAAAGTGGTCGAGTACATCGCGGAGCACGACGACGAAGTGCTGGACAAGTATTTGACTGAAGGCACGTTGTCGCTCGAAGAGATGCGCAAGTCGATCCGCAAATCGACGCTGGCGTTGAAGATAGTGCCGGTACTGGCGGGTTCGGCGTTCAAGAACAAGGGCATCCAGCCGCTGCTCGACGCGGTGATTGATTTCTTGCCTTCGCCGATCGATGTGCCGCCTGTGGAAGGTACGAATCCAGAGGACGACGAAACCGTTTTGCGGCGCGCCGCGGATGATCAGCCGTTTGCCGCGCTGGCGTTCAAGATTATGTCCGACCCGTTCGTCGGGCACGTGACGTACATTCGCGTGTATTCGGGCGTGCTGAAGTCCGGCAGCTATGTGTACAACTCCGGCAAGCGTTCGCGCGAACGTATCAGCCGTTTGCTGCAGATGCATGCCAACAAGCGCGAAGAAATTGAAGAAGTGTACGCGGGCGACATTTGCGCGGTGGTCGGGCTGAAAAGCGTAAACACCGGCGACACGCTGTGCGATGAAAACAAGCAAGTGATCCTGGAGTCGATCGAATTTCCAGCGCCGGTAATTTCGGTGGCGATTGAGCCGAAGACGAAAGCGGACCAGGATCGTTTGGGCGTTGCGCTGCAGCGGTTGGCGCAGGAAGACCCGACGTTCCGCGTTTCGACTGAGCCGGATACCGGCCAAACGCTGATTTCCGGAATGGGCGAACTGCACCTGGAAATTATCGTGGACCGCATGCTGCGCGAGTACAACGTGCAGGCGAATGTTGGCCGGCCGCAGGTGGCGTACCGCGAAACGATTCGCAAAAAGTCTGAAGCGGAAGGCAAGTACATCAAGCAGACCGGCGGTAAGGGTCAATACGGCCATGCGGTGATTGAGCTACATCCGCTGCCGAGTTCACAGCACGAAAACATGGCGGAGATGTCGACGGACGACCTGGATGCGCTGGCCAAGCAGATTACGGCGAGCAGCAATCCGGGCAAGTGGAAGTTCGACAAGGAACACCGGTTCCTGTTCATTGACAAGATTGTGGGCGGATCGATTCCGCGCGAGTTTATTCCTCCGATAGAAGCGGGCATTCGCGAAGCGCTGGATACGGGCATTCTGGCTGGATTTCCGACCGTGGATGTGGCGGTGGTGCTGACCGATGGCAGCTACCACGATGTGGACTCGAACGAAATGGCGTTCAAGATTGCCGGGTCCATGGCCTACAAGGAAGCTTGCGCGAAAGCCAAGCCGGTTTTGCTGGAACCGATCATGAAAGTGGAAGTGGTGGTTCCGGAAGAGTACATGGCGGCGGTGTTTGGCGATCTGAACTCGCGGCGTTCCGCGATTCAGGGTACGGAAAATCGCGCAGGCAGCAACGTGATTCGCGTGGAAGTGCCGCTGGCGCAGATGTTCGGTTATGCAACGGATTTGCGCAGCCGCACGCAGGGCCGCGCGACGTTCACCATGCACTTTTCGCACTACGCGGAATTGCCGAGCAATCTGGCGGAAGAAGTCATCAAGAAAGCGCGCGGCGAAAAGTAAAGGATGTGGCGGTAGAAGTTTGATTTGCACGAATTCGATCAGTGTTTCAGAGCTTGTAGTGGCGAGCTTTGCGACAACGAGGAGCAGAGGGAATGGCCAAGGAGAAATTCGAGCGCAGTAAGCCGCACGTGAACATTGGGACGATTGGTCACATTGACCATGGCAAGACGACATTGACGGCGGCGATCACCAAGGTGCTCTCGAAGCACAATCCCAAGGTGCAGTTTCGGGCATTCGATTCGATTGACAATGCTCCGGAAGAGCGCGAGCGCGGTATCACCATTGCGGTTTCGCACGTGGAGTATGAAACGCCGAACCGGCACTACGCGCACATGGACTGCCCGGGACACGCCGACTACATCAAGAACATGATCACCGGTGCGGCGCAGATGGACGGAGCGATTCTGGTGGTGGCGGCGACGGATGGACCGATGCCGCAGACGCGGGAACACATTCTGCTGGCGCGCCAGGTCGGTGTGCCTGCGATCGTCGTGTTTTTGAATAAGTGCGACATGGTGGAAGACCCGGAGCTTTTGGAGCTGGTGGAACTGGAAGTTCGCGAGTTGCTGAAGAGCTACCAGTTTCCTGGAGATACCATTGCGATCGTGCGAGGCAGCGCCTTGCAGGCGCTGAATGGCGATGCCAAGTGGGAAGGCAAGATTGACGAGTTGATGGAAGCGGTGGACAAGAATGTCCCGCTGCCGGTGCGCGACGTAGACAAGCCGTTCGCCATGCCAATTGAAGATATTTTTTCGATTTCGGGCCGCGGCACGGTGGTAACGGGAAGAATCGAGCGCGGCAAGGTGAAGGTTGGCGAGGAAATCGAGATTGTAGGTTTCCGTCCGACGCAGAAGAAGATCGTGACGGGCGTGGAAATGTTCCGCAAATTGCTAGACGAAGGGATTGCGGGCGACAACGTTGGATTGCTGCTGCGCGGCACGGAAAAAGAAGATGTGGAGCGCGGGCAGGTAGTGTGCAAGCCGGCATCGATTACGCCGCACACGAAGTTCAAGGCGGAAGCGTACGTATTGACGAAAGAAGAAGGCGGACGGCACACGCCATTTTTCACGGGCTATCGGCCACAGTTCTACTTCCGGACGACGGATGTCACCGGAGACGTGAAGTTGAAAGAAGGCGTGGAAATGGTGATGCCGGGAGACAACGTGAGCTGCGAAGTGAGTTTGATCACGCCGGTGGCGCTGGAAAAGGGCTTGCGGTTCGCGATTCGCGAAGGCGGCCATACGGTAGGAGCAGGCGCGGTCACAGAGATTATTGAGTAGTCGGTAGTTCTAAACAGAGATTTTGAAGAAGAGAAAAATGAGACAAGGCGACAAAATTCGAATTCGTTTGAAGGCGTACGATCACCGCATTCTCGATCAGTCCACGCGGGAAATTGTGGAGACGGCAAAACGCACCGGCGCGGATGTAGCCGGCCCGATTCCTCTGCCGACCACCATCAACCGCTGGACGGTGCTGCGTTCGCCGCACGTGGACAAGAAATCGCGCGAGCAGTTTGAGATGCGCACGCACAAGCGTTTGATCGACATTCTGGAGCCGACGCCGGATACAGTGGACGCTCTGATGAAGCTCGATCTGCCGCCGGGCGTGGACGTGGAAATCAAAGCGTTTGGCCACGCCGCGAAGTAAGTCTTTAAAAATCCAGCAGGACGCAGCCAATACCCAGGGGAAGTTGAGGCAAGCTGCGAAAGAGAGAAGAGGACATGGCGGTCGACGGGATTATCGGAATCAAGCTGGGCATGACGCAGATTTTTGCCGAAGACGGCAATCTGGTCGGCTGCACGGTGTTGCAGGCCGGCCCGTGCGTTGTGGTGCAGCGCCGGACAAAAGAGAAAGACGGCTACGACGCCGCGCAACTGGGTTTGGTGGAATTCGTCAAGCCGCAGCGCGTCAATAAGGCGATGACCGGCCACTTCAAGAAGGCCGATGTGGCGCCGATGAAGGTGCTCCGCGAAGTGCGCATCGCCGAGTCGAAAGATGAAACCAAAGTTGGTGACCGCGTGCTGGTGGAAAGCTTCAAAACCGGCGAACTAGTAGACGTCAGCGGCGTGAGCAAGGGCAAAGGGTTTGCCGGCGGCGTGAAGCGGTGGCATTACGCGGGCGGCGATGCAACACACGGTTCGATGTTTCACCGCGCGCCGGGCGGTATCGGCGGCAGTTCGTTCCCGTCGCGAGTGTGGAAGAACCAGCACTTTCCGGGTCATATGGGCAATGAACGCGTGACTGCGAAGAATCTAAAAGTCATTAAGGTGGACACCGACGAAAACCTGCTGCTGGTGCGGGGATCGGTGCCGGGCCCGAGAGGGCAGTACATTTTTATTCGCAAGTCGCACAAAGCCAAGTAGGTCTGGGCGCAGTGAGACCGGAGCGAGTAACAGGCTTTAGAAATACGCAGAAGGAAACGAGATTATGCCAGTCGTGGATGTAGTCAATCTGGACGGAAAGAAAGTCGGCGAAGTCGAGCTGGCCGAGGCCGTATTCGGCGCCAAGGTCAATTCGCACCTGCTGCACGAGGCGTCGCGGTGGTATCTCGCGGGACTTCGCCGCGGCACGCACAAGGTGAAGGAAAAGAGCGAAGTGTCCGGTGCAGGCCGCAAGTTGTGGCGGCAAAAGGGAACTGGCCGCGCGCGTGTCGGTTCGATCCGGTCGCCTCTGTGGCGCCATGGCGGAACCGTGCATGGGCCGCGGCCGCGCGACTATTCCTATGCGCTGCCGAAAAAGCAATTGCTCGGCGCGCTGCGTTCGGCGTTGTCCGCAAAACTCGCGGACCAGAAACTGACCGTGGTGGATGGCTGGCAGCTGGATTCGCACAAGACGCAAGCGTTGCTGGCGTCGCTCGAAAAATTGAATTTCACGAAGTCCGCCTTGCTGGTTTCGCATGGCGAAAATCGCAACCTGGAACTGGCCAGCCGCAACCTCGAAGGCGTGAAGCTTTCCGCGCCGAACGCGTTGCAGCCGTACGAAGTACTGAAGCATGACCGGCTGGTGCTCTCGAAGGATGCGGTAGCACGCCTGGTACGGTCACTTGATCCGGAAAAAAAGCCGGTGACGGTGCCGGATGTGGAGACGATTGCCGCGGCCCCGGTGAAAAAAGACGCCGCTGCGAAAAAGCCGGCCGCCAAGAAAGCGGTTAAACCCGCAGCCAAGTCCGCTGCAAAGAAGAAGGGGAAGGAATAAGCCATGTCAACCCCTCACTATCAGATCATTCGCCGCCCGATCATCACGGAAAAAGGGTTGGGCGTGAAAGAAGTGCAAGGCACGGTGGTATTTGAAGTTTCCTCGAAAGCGACGAAGACGCAGATCAAGGAAGCCGTGCAGCAGATTTTCAATGTGAAGGTAGCCGGTGTGCGGACGGCGAATTTTCCGGGCAAGATGCGGCGTCGCGGACAGAACGAAGGCTATCGCCGCGACTGGAAAAAGGCTTATGTAAAGCTGGCCGCGGGCGAGAAGATGATCGAATTTGCTGAAAACTTGTAGCGGAGATTGGTAACCGGAGACTGGTAAGTCAGGGTCACGCAGTAAGACCGGAAGCAAGACGCGGCAGGTGCAAGCCGCAGAGATTGAGTAGCAAGAGGCAGCGATGGGACTGAAGAGCTTTAATCCATATACGGCGTCGCGACGGTTTATGACCGTGCTCGACAAGAACGAGATCACCAAGGAGACGCCGGAAAAGCGGCTCCTGGAACCCAAAAAGCGCTCCGGCGGCCGCAACAACCACGGCGAAATCGTGGTTTGGCACCGCGGCGGCGGCCACAAGAAGCAGTACCGCAAGGTGGATTTTCGTCGCGACAAAGACGGCGTTCCGGCGAAGGTTGAGGCTATCGAGTACGACCCCAACCGCAGCGCGAACATTGCGTTGCTGCACTACGCGGATGGCGACAAGCGCTACATCCTGCACCCGGTGGGACTGGAAGTCGGCGCAACGGTAACTACCGGCGAATCGGCGGATATTCTTCCCGGTAACGCCATGAAGTTTCGGCATATTCCTCCAGGCACGATGGTGCACAACATTGAGCTGTATCCGGGCCGCGGCGGCCAGCTGGTTCGAACGGCAGGCGCGTCAGCTCAGTTGTTGAGCAAGGAAGGCGACCTTGCGCTGATCAAGCTGCCTTCGGGCGAAGTTCGCAAGTTCTCCGTGGACTGCATGGCCACGGTCGGCCAGGTCGGCAACGTGGATCATGAGAACGAAACCTACGGCAAGGCGGGACGCACGCGCTGGATGGGGGTTCGTCCGACGGTTCGCGGTGTGGCCATGAACCCGGTCGATCACCCGCACGGCGGTGGTGAAGGCCGCGTGAAGGGCAATCACCCGGTAACGCCCTGGGCTTTCCCGACGTTGGGGAAGAAGACGCGGCACAACAAGCGCACCGACAAGCATATTGTCGAGCGCCGGAAGTAAGGTTTCAGGGTTTCTGGGTTTGTACTTACAAACCCAGAGAGAAGAAGTTGTTTTACAAACTCTGACCTAGAGAAGTACGAGTTTTGAGCAGCAGAAGCAAATCATTCGCGGCGTAGCGGGAAGCAAAAAAGTTGCGAATGGCGAGCGGAACATGGCCGTAACAAGAAGGGCTTTGACACGAAGGGCTCTAACGCGGCGGGCGGCGGCACGACGGGCAGCAGGGCGCCGGGCTGCAGTACGCCGAAGCGAGAAGCGATCGAGCAAGCGTGTAGTCAAGCGCGTTGCGCCAAAGCCGGCCGCCAAGCCCGTTCTGCCGGTGCGGAAGCAGATCGTTCCGCTGGAACCGGTGCTGTACAAGCTGTGCAAGCCGGGATGGGCGGTGATTGTGGACCGCACGCCGAATGCACTGGGTACGCGGTTTGTTTGCCCGTTTTGCCCGAAGTCGCATCGTGTTCCCGGTCCGGTGCGTGGATTTAAAAAGATGCGGCATGCCCAGTGGGGGCGTTTGCGCCGCGTGGAGGAATAGCAACGAGATGGCACGCTCACTGAAAAAGGGTCCGTTCGTGGACGGGCACCTGCGCGAAAAGGTCGAAGGGCTGAACACGCGCAATGAAAAGAAAGTGGTGAAGACCTGGTCGCGGCGTTCGACGATCGTGCCGGACATGATTGGTCACACCATCGCCGTGCACAACGGCAAAAAGTTTATTCCGGTCTATGTGACGGAACAGATGATTGGACACAAGCTGGGCGAATTCGCCCCGACGCGTACCTTCAAAGGCCATGCCGTGAAGGCGGCGCTGGAGAAGGCGGCAGCGGCGGCCCCAGCCGGAGGCGGCGCAGCGGCACCCGCGCCGAAGGCATAAGCCATGGCTGACGTACAGACACAGACTCCGCAAATCGAGGCGCACGCTCTCGCGCGCCACGTTCGCATGTCGCCGCAAAAGGCGCGTCTGGTGATTGATCTGATCCGCGGACAGCGCGTGCAGGATGCATTGCACACGTTACGGTATACGCCAAAGCGTGCCGCGGGCCCGATTGAAAAGCTCTTGCGCAGCGCCGTGGCTAATGCGGAGCGTAAGGCGGAAGACGCCGGAGCGCCGCTCGACGTGGACCAGCTGGTTGTTTCGAAGTGTTTTGTGAACGAAGGCGCACGCTGGAAGCGTATGCGTCCCGCGCCGATGGGTCGCGGGTTCCGGTATCAGAAGCGCACCGCGCACCTTTGGGTGCAGGTAGCCGAGCATCATATGGCCGCGGCGGAACGCCATGCCAGCAACGTTGCCGAAGCCGAAGCCAACAAAGGCGTTCGCGGCACCGCGCGGCGTGTGCGCAAGGCTTTGACCGGCAAGTCGCAGGGGCCGAAGAAGGGCAAGAAGGCGTAAGGGAGAATCATGGGACAGAAAACACATCCATACGGATTCCGCCTGGGCTACAACAAGCCCTGGAAGTCGCGCTGGTACGCCGACAAGGAGTACGCCGATCTGCTCCACGAAGACGTCAAGCTGCGCCGCGAACTGAAAGACAAGCTGAAGTCCGCAGGCATCAGCTCGATTGACATCGAACGCGCCGCCAACAAGCTGGTGGTGCGCATTTACACCGCGCGTCCCGGCATTATCATCGGCCGTAAAGGCGCGGAAATCGACAAGCTGAAGCAGGACGTGCAGAAGCGCACCAAGCGCGAAGTGCACATTGATATCCAGGAAGTGCACCGTCCGGAGCTGGACGCGACGTTGGTTGCCGAATCCATTGCGCTGCAACTGGAAAAGCGCGTGGCTTTCCGCCGCGCGATGCGCAAGAGCGTGGACTCGGCGCTGCGTTTCGGCTGCAAGGGAATCAAGGTTCGCGTGGCGGGCCGCTTGAACGGAGCGGAAATCGCCCGCAAAGAGTGGTACCTGCAAGGCCGTTTGCCGTTGCAGACGCTTCGCGCGGACATCGACTTTGGCACCGCTGAAGCGCATACCACTTACGGCGTAATTGGCGTGAAGTGCTGGATCTATCAGGGCGAAAACATTCCGCGACGCAAGAAGACGCAGGAGAATAACAAGCCCGAGCCGGTAGCGGCGGATTGATCGAATCACAGAAGTAGGGAAGCGAGAACATAGCGATGTTGATGCCGAAGAAAGTGAAATACAGAAAGCAGATGCGCGGCCGCCGCAAAGGCAAGGCGTGGCGTGGCGGAGAGTTGTCATTTGGCGATTTTGGTTTGAAGGCCATGGAAAATGCGTGGATCACCGACCGCCAGATCGAAGCTTCGCGCGTCGCCATCACGCGCTTCATCAAGCGTGGCGGCAAACTGTGGATCCGGATTTTTCCGGACAAGCCTTTTACCAAGAAGCCGGCGGAAACCCGCATGGGCAAGGGCAAAGGCGCTCCGGAAAAGTGGGTGGCCGTGGTGAAGCCGGGCCGTGTGATGTTTGAAATGGCCGGCATTGACGAAACGGTCGCTCGCGAAGCGCTGACATTGGCCGCGCACAAGCTGCCGATTCCGACGAAATTCGTTTCCCGCGCAGGAGGACTCTAAGGTATGCCGCGGCGTATTGAAAAGATTCGCGAAGCGGGCGTTAGCGAGCTCGAAGTGCAGCAGAAAGAGCTGACGGAAACGATTTTCCGGCTGCGCTTCCAGCTGTCCACCGGACAAGCGGAAGCGCTGAAGCGTTTGCGCGAAGCGAAAAAGGATCTGGCGCGTGTCAAGACGCTGCTGCGCGCGCATCAGCTGACCACGGCGGCAAAGGCAGGTAAGGCGTAATGACGGCAGACACACAAACGGCAAAGTCCGCGGTTCCCCCGAAGATTACCGAGCTGATCGGCAAGGTCACCAGCGCGAAGATGGAAAAGACCATCGTCGTCGAAGTGATTCGCCTGGTGCAGCACGCGAAGTACCGCCGGGTGATCCGCATCTCCAAGAAGTTTTACGCGCACGACGAAAAGCGCGAAGCCAAGCGGGGCGATACGGTGTGCATTGCGGCATCGCGTCCGTTGTCGCGGCTGAAGCGCTGGAACCTTAAGGAAGTGCTGACGCGAAACACGTCGGCCCAGTAATCGGAAAGATCGGGAGAGACTGTCATGATTCAGATGCGAACCTGGCTGACGGTGGCCGACAATTCCGGCGCGCGCAAGCTGATGTGCATTTTGCCGGTGGGCGGCGATGCCGGGCTAAAGGCAGGCTTGGGTGACATTGTCACCGCGTCGGTGAAAGAAGCCACTCCGGAAAGTCAGGTTAAAGAAGGAAAGGTTGTGAAGTGCGTGATCGTCAGGATGCGCAAGGAATCGCGCCGCAAGGATGGTACGTACATCCGGTTTGACGACAACGCCGCGGTTTTGATCAACGACGCCAATGAGCCGGTAGGCACTCGCGTGTTCGGACCGGTGGCAAGAGAGCTGCGCGAGAAAAAGTTCACCAAGATCGTCTCGCTGGCTCCGGAAGTCTGGTAACGGAAAACGAAATGAGCGCACACGAAACCAAGCGTTACAAAATTCACGTTCGCAAGGGCGATCAGGTCAAGGTAATGTCGGGCCCGGACGCCGGACGCACTGGGCGGGTTTTGGCGATTAATCCTCGCAAGAACACCGTGGTGGTCGAGCACGCCAACATCATCAAGCGCCATACCCGTCCGAATCCGTCGAAGAACATCAAGGGCGGGATCGTAGAAAAGGAAGCGGGCATCAACTCGTCCAACGTGATGATTGTTTGTGGCAGCTGCGGCAAGCACACGCGCATTGGCCACAATGTCCTCTCCGACGGAACTCGCACGCGTGTTTGCAAACGCTGTAACACGGCTTTGGACAAGTAAAAGCAACCTAGAACGGGAATTCGGGAAAACGAGACGAACTGAAATGAAGAGCAGAATGCAGGAAAAATATCGGAAAGAGACGACGCCCGCGTTGATGAAGCGTTTCGGCCTGAAGAACATCATGGCTGTGCCGAAAGTCTCCAAGATCACCGTGAACATCGGCTTGGGCGAGGCCAGTCAAAACGTCAAGCTGCTGGACACCGCGGCGCAGGAGCTCGGCCAGATTACCGGGCAGAAGCCGGTCATTACCCGCGCCAAGAAGTCCATCGCGAATTTCAAGATCCGCAAGGGCATGCCGATCGGCTGCGCGGTCACTTTGCGCGGCGACAAGATGTACGAATTCCTTGATCGTCTGTGCAACGTCGTGCTGCCCCGCGTGCGCGACTTCCGCGGACTGCCGTTCAACGCTTTCGACGGCCGCGGCAACTACACGCTGGGTCTGAAGGACCAGCTGGTGTTTCCCGAAATTGATTACACTCGCGTGGACAAGATCAAGGGCATGAACATAACTTTGACTACTACCGCGAAAAACGACGAAGAGGGCCGCGAACTGTTGCTCGGGCTCGGCTTTCCTCTGCGCCGGCCTGGAGGAGCGAATTAATGGCACGCACCGCGAAAATCGTTAAGGAATTGAAGAAGCCCAAGTTCAAGGTGCGCAAGCGCAATCGCTGCCGCGTCTGCGGACGCGCCCGCGCTTTCATACGCAAATTTGAAATGTGCCGCATCTGCTTCCGCGGCATGGCGCTCAAGGGAGAAATTCCCGGCGTCGTTAAGGCCAGCTGGTAGAGGAGACACCAGAAAGATTATGCAGACCGATCCTATCGCCGATTTTCTGACCAGTATCCGCAACGCGGCTGCCGCCAAGCACCAGCGCGTGGACGTGCCGGCGTCTCGCATGAAAAGCGAGATTGCCCGCATCCTCAAGGAAGAGGGCTACATCTCCACCTTCAAGATGGTGGACGAAAACAAGGGCCACAAGACCTTGCGCGTTTTTCTGAAGTACACGCCGGACCGGCGCAGCGTCATTTCCGGAATCAAGCGCATTTCGCGTCCCGGCGCGCGCTGTTATGTCGGATCGCAGGAAATCAAACCGGTGGTCGGCGGGTTGGGCATCAGCATTGTCACCACCCCGCGGGGATTGATGAGCGGCCGCGCCGCGCGAAGGAACAAGGTCGGCGGCGAATTGCTTTGCGAGGTTTGGTAGGTTTTGCTTTACTAAACAAAGTTTTTAAAGGTTGAATTGAAAATGTCACGTATCGGAAACAAACCAATTCCAGTGCCCTCGGGCGTAAAGATTGCCATGGCCTCGGATAAAATCGATGTCCAGGGACCCAAGGGCAAACTCAGCGTCGCCATTCCGCGCGGAATTTCGTTCGAGCAGAAAGACGGCGTGCTCAGCGTCAAGCGCGAATCGGACGAACACCGTGCTGTGCATGGTCTTGCTCGCGCACTGGTCGCAAACGCAGTTCATGGCGTCACGCTGGGCTTCAAGAAAGAAATGGACATTGTCGGCGTCGGCTACCGCGCGGAACTCAAAGGTAAGGCGGTAGCGTTCGCGCTCGGGAAATCGCACCCGGTCGAATTCAAAGTTCCCGAAGGCATCCAGATCGCGGTGGACAAGCAAACCCACCTCGTCATCAGCGGTGCAGACAAAGGCCAAGTCGGCCAAGTGGCGGCGGATATTCGTTCGCTGCGTCCGCCAGATCCGTACAAGCAAAAAGGGATTCGCATTACCGGCGAACGCCTGAAGAAGAAAGCAGGCAAGGCCGGAGCCAAGGCTGGTGCGGCGTAGTCTGCTGGCGGCTTGAAGATTTGGTAAGAGATTGAAGGAGAAGAACAGTGGCATCCGTACCGGTTCGCAGATTATCGAGAGATCTTAAGCGCCAGCGCGTTCATCAGCGCGTGCGCATGACGGTGTCGGGCACCGCCGAGCGGCCGCGCCTGTGCGTGTATCGTTCGCTGGATCA
>DASSYL010000049.1:0-5568 GCA_035703315.1 Candidatus Acidiferrum sp.
AAACGGAATCAAGACCGCCAACCCAACCACGATCCCCGAAATGCGGAAATACAAGCTGGATGAACGAATCAGCAGCAGCCCCACGAGCGCGGCATCCACCGTGTAGTGCCACACCAGCGTGGCGAGGATTCCCCAGCGCAGCATCACTACGCCGGCGGCGATTCCGATGAGTCCAACTTCCAGCCCGCGAATATACGGCGGTTCGTTCGGATACGCCGTGTGCAAAAAGCCCCACGAAAACGCCGGAAGAATCACCGCCAGCACGCGCGACTTGGTAAATTTCTGCAAAAAGGGAATCGCGAACAACCGGAACAAAAACTCTTCGCTCGTAGCTGCCAGTAGTCCAATCGCGATTCCGCCAATCCACGGAATCGCCGTGCTCACCGAATCTTCGTAGTTTATTTCCTGCGGCGCCCATGCCCCAAATGGTTGGCGATTAGATAAAACGCCACCAGGAATCCCATGTGCGCGCCGGCAAACGAAAGTCCCACCACAATCGACGAGAAAAACTCTTTGGTCCGTAGCCCGCGCCACGTCAGTGCTTTTTTCAAGCGCAGAAGGTGCGGCTTCGCTTCCCGATAGAACGGCTCGCCGCCCGGCAGCACCAGACTCACAGTCAGCGCCGAGATTACTCCGAACAGCAAAGCACCCAAAATCTGGCGAATCACGAAGCTGCCGTAGGACGAGTTCGTGTCGTACCCAATCACGTCGACTGGCCACCGATTGAGCTGCATTGCCGTCAGCAGTATGGCGACAATCACTCCGAGTTGAAGCGCCAGCCACCAGCTGGTCTGCCCGCGCCGCGTCAGCTGAATGCCGAACCAGAGCACCCCGCCCATGAGCAGCAGGTACGGAACGATGGCAACGTTATTTAGAAAAATGTTGGTCGATCGCAGATGTTCGTAATCCCGCTCCCACTGTTCGGGGACTTTTAGCGTTTCCGTTGCTGAGCCAACATCCGCGCCGTTCAGCGCAATCGTCAACCGCTCCGGCGCATCCTTTGCTTTGAATCCATGTCTCTCCCAGGTGAACGACCAGTCCAAACGATTGGGCCTTTTTGTCGAATTCACCTGCTCCGGCAAAAAATCCCAATCGGAGGCTGCTTTCCCAAGTCTTGCCGTAAGAAAATTCTGCGCCGTCCCCTGCGCAGCCTCGCGCCCAGGTTCCGCGCCCGCCTGCGCTTCAGGAACCTTGTGCGTGTAGCCGGTGATCTTTCCCTCCGGGTTCACTCCGACCAAAAACTCTTCTTCCTGCTCCGGCTTGAAAAAACGCGCCTCCCAGTGCCATACATTCACATCCGAAGCCATTAGCCGGTTCGCTTCTTTCAATCCGACTTCGCGCTCCAGGTATGTCTTCGCATTGTCGTCCACGCCAAACACAATCACCGAGCGGTAGCCCGCGGTGTTATTTCCCAGCGACTCCACAAAATTCCGCGCGCGTTCCAGCGCCTCGCCGCGCGTCACCTTAAAGTTCACCGAAGCTTCGGGAAACGCCTCAAAAAAATGCCGCTGCGCGTACCACAGCCCCGCAATGCCCGCCAGCACCCACAGAATCAGCGCCGTCTTTTCTCGCCCGCTCAGCTGGACCTTTGCCACCCGCGCCTCCGCTTCATTCAACCGCCAAATCAAATTTCGCACGCACCGCGCGAACACCCACTCTTTCATATGCCCGGCAAATGGTGCAAGTAACCCTCTCCTATTGACGGTTGCCGGCAAGGAAACGGCTGCAGAGCGGATCTGTCTGCGCTTCAGCCCCACCGCAACGCCATCCTTGCGTTAGGATGGTTCTTCCATGAATCCCATTCTCGTAATCGGCGCCACCGGCACGGTCGGCCGCCAGGTCGTCTCTCAACTAATCGCCGCTGGCTCGCAAGTCCGCGCCATGGCACGCAATCCGGATGACGCAAAGTTGCCGCCGCAGGTCCAGGTCGTTCGCGGCGATCTCACCGTTCCCGAGAGTCTCGATGCGTGCCTCGATGACGTCGACGCCGTCTTTCTCGTGTGGACCGCCCCACACTCCGCCGTAGCTCCCGCTTTACAGCGCATCACCCGGCGCGCGCGCCGTATCGTATACCTTTCCGCTCCGCTCAAAACGCCGCACCCGCTTTTCCAGCAGCCCAATCTGCTCCGGCCGATGTTTGAACAAATCGAACGCACCATCGAAACCTCCGGCCTCCGGTGGACGTTTCTCCGCCCCGGCATGTTCGCGCCCAATGCTCTGCTCTGGTGGGCGCCGCAGATTCGCGCTGGCAACGTCGTGCGCTGGCCCTATCTCGCCGTTCCCACCGCGCCCATCGACGAGCGTGATATCGCCGCCGTCGCCGTGCGCACCTTGCGCGAAGAAGGCCACGCCGGCGCCGAATACGTCCTTACCGGCCCGCAATCGCTCACTCACTCCGAACAAATCTCTAGCATCGCCGGCGTGCTCGACCGCGACCTGCGCATCGAAGAGATCACACCCGACGAAGCGCGCCGCGAACTCCTGACCATCGGCCCGCTACCGGCCGTCAACATGCTCCTCGATGCCTGGTCCGCCGCCCTCGGCCACCCCGCCCACATCACGTCCACCTTCACCCAAATTACCGGCGTTCCCGCAAAATCCTTCCGCACCTGGGCAACCGACAACGCCGCCGCCTTTCGCGCTTCAATCGACCAACCGAGTAGGTCAAAAGCCACATGATGTCCGGTAACCCGCCGCACGACTAACCAAAGCCTTGGGCGAGCTGCGTGCTAAGCTTGGCTGAAAGGTCCGTTGTGTCCAAAGCCGCAGGATTGGCAAGGATAGCTTTCTTGGTTGCCGCGATTGGATCGCTCGCGGTCGCGGTGCTCCTTCTGGCTGCTTACTTCGGCATTTGGATGGGGGGTGCCAACCTTCACCCAACGCCCCGCATCAACGCTCTGACAGTCGGACTTACGTTCGTGCCCATCCCGGTCCTTTTTTGGATCACTTACGTATGGGCGCACACACGTCCTAGCCGATTTCTCGACATCTCCTTTCGAATTGTAGTCTCGTGTGTACTCGTAATCGGAGCTGGTTACTGCGTTTTCGCGGCGATGTTCCTAGCGTTTTTTGTAGGTTAAACCTGCCGGGCCCGAAGCGAGTCGCTCCGCCGATCAGCCACATGCTTGCTTATGCGTGCTAATTGGAAGTGTTTCGTTCTAATTTCTCAAGACTGCGGAGGGCTGCGGCGCGCACAGCCAGACTATTGTCACTTAAGGCCTCCACGAGCGACGGGATGGCTGATTTATCGCCAATTTCTCCCAACGACCAAGGAACGATCTCCTTAACCTCTTCGTCCTTCAGCAAGGTAACCAGAATGGGAACTGCCCGCACATCCTTCATATCCCCAAAAAGGTGCGCGGCGTAGTAACGGTCCGCACGAATTTGTTGCCTTGGACTCGGGTGGCCCGCGCTGTCGATCTCGAACACAGCGCGTCGGGGCGAACGGTCCTCCAGAATAGTTTTGATAATCTGGAATCCCCGATCATCGCCGAGTCCTGCGAAAACAAACGCCGCGTTACCTCTGCGTCGCATGTCCTCGCAGCGCAGCCAGGGTTCAAGCTGTGGAAGCACACTCTTGTCATGAAGGGCCACAATCTTCTTGGCCACGTCAAATTGCTCCCAGAATACCGTCGTGTTCTCGAACTGCTCAACCAGGCCGCTGGCGGTCTGAGCGAAAAGTGCGGACAGGAAACTGATGCTAGCCAGCAAAGCTCCGCAGATGACGCCAAACGAGCGTGGCATGGTGAGGACGCTCAACACGGCTCTAAAAGGCAAATTCTACGATGCTGCATGACGGTCCTGATTGACGCTAACCGGAACCGATCCGCCTCCCCGCCTTTGTACTTCCCAACCCTTTTTGGCTATAACTCCAAGCATGCCCGAAGGCCTGCAAACCGGTGTGCGCATGCTCAGAGGAGTCGGCCCGCAGCGCGCCGAGCTCCTCGCCAAGCGCGGCATTCACGCCCTAGAAGACCTGCTCGGCTATCTCCCGTTCCGCTACGAAGACCGTATCCACTTTTCTCTCGTCAAGGATGTCCGCCCAGGCAACGTTTATACCCTGCGCGTGCGCGTAGCCAGCGGCTCCGCCGTCCACGGCATGCGCGGGCGCGACGCGATTTATCACTTGCTCGTTAGAGACGAAACCGGCTTCTCCCTCGCCTGCAAGTTTTTTCACGGCGGCTATCTCGAAGGCCGTCTTAAGTCCGGCCAGCTGCTCGTCCTTCACGGAAAGGTCGAAGTCGATCGCCTCCGGCCGGCCCGCATGGAAATGGTCAATCCGCAATTCGAACTGCTAAGCGACGACCCCGCCGGGCAGAACGATAGCCAGACCGACGCTCAACACGCCGACTCCACTGAAGTCGGCCGCATCGTCCCCATCTACGAAGCCATCGGCACTTTCGGCACACGCGCCATCCGCCGCGCCACTTACGCCGCGTTGCAGCATCTCGATCCCAACTTCCCCGATCTACTTCCCGCGTCCACCCGCCGCCGTATGAATTTTCCGTTGCGCCGAGACGCCATCATCCAGACGCACTTCCCGCCGCCCGATTCTTCGCTCGACGCGCTCAACCAGTTCCGTTCTCCTGCGCAGCAGCGACTGATATTCGAAGAATTTTTCTTCTACCAGCTCAGTATGGCGCTTAATCGCAAGCTCGCCCGCCAGGAAAACGCCATCGCATTCCGCGTGCGCGAAGACCGCGTCCGCGAAGCCCTGAAGCGCATGCTGCCCTTCAAGCCCACCGCCGCGCAAAAGCGCGTCCTCGCCGAAATTGCCGCCGACCTCGAAAAGCCAGCGCCCATGAACCGCTTGCTGCAAGGCGACGTCGGCAGCGGCAAAACCATCGTCGCGTTGCAAGCCGCCGTCATCGCCATCGAAAACGGCTGCCAGGCCGCGCTCATGGCGCCAACCGAAATTCTCGCTGTCCAACATTATCTTTCCGCGCGCCGCATCCTCGAAAAACCCGGCTACAAAGTCGAGCTCCTCATCAGCGGTCTAAAGCCTTCCGAAAAATCCGCCGCGCGGGATCGTATCGCTAACGGTGAAGCGCAACTCGTCGTCGGCACCCACGCCCTGATCGAAGATGACGTCCTTTTCTCCCGCCTCGGCTTCGTCGCCATTGACGAGCAGCACCGCTTCGGCGTGCTCCAGCGGAAAAAGCTCATGGACAAAGCCGCCACCCACGGCCACGCACCACACGTCCTCGTCCTCACCGCGACGCCCATCCCGCGCACGCTTTCGCTCACGCTCTATGGCGATCTTGACGTTTCCGTTCTCGACGAACTTCCCCCCGGCCGCACGCCCATCGAAACCCACATGACCACCGAATCGCATCTCGCCGGAGTGTGGGAATCGCTCCGCCGCGAAGCTGCCGCCGGCCGCCAGGGTTACATCGTCTATCCGGTCATCGAAGAATCGAAGCTCGAACTCAAAGCCGCGATGGAGGAATATGAACGCCTCTCCAAAGAAGTCTTTCCCAAACTGAAGCTCGGCCTGCTCCACGGCCGTCTCTCCAGCGAAGAAAAAGATGCCGTCATGCTGGCCTTCCGTAACAATGAAACGCAAAT
>DASSYL010000198.1:0-2264 GCA_035703315.1 Candidatus Acidiferrum sp.
CGAAGACCAGCGCGGCAAGTATTACGGCGTGGGCATGATCGTTGCGCCGCGCGAAAATCACACGGTCGTGATGGCGCCGTATGTCGGCGCGCCGGCCTACATCGCCGGATTGCGTCCGGGCGACGTTATCGTTCGGGTGGATGAAAAGGCAACGGACGGCCTCTCGACCACGGAAGTGGCGGATTTGCTGAAGGGCCCGAAAGGCACCGTCGTAAAGATCGTGGTTACGCGCGAAGGCTATGCCGAGCCGCTGACGTTTACCGTGACGCGTGGCGAAATTCCGCGCCACTCCGTGGACATTGCGTTCATGCTCAAGCCGGGCATTGGCTATATCCGGCTGTCATCGTTCAATGAGACGACGGACCGCGAAATTGCCGACGCGCTGAAGCAGCTGGGCGCTAACAGCCTGGACGGCTTGATTCTGGACATGCGCGGAAATCCCGGCGGCCTGCTGAATGAAGCGGTCGCAGTGGGCGACATGTTTCTTGAGAAGAACCAGCTGATCGTTTCGCATCACGGGCGGACTTCGGCTGAACGCCGCTACTATGCGGTGCGCGGCAATCAGGGCATGAGCACGCCGCTAGTGATTTTGGTGAATAACAATTCGGCCTCCGCCACGGAAATTGTTTCCGGCGCCGTGCAGGATCACGACCGCGGCATGGTCGTCGGCGAAACCACATTTGGTAAGGGCCTGGTGCAGACGGTAACTCCGCTGAGCGAAAATACCGGCTTGGCTTTGACCACCGCTCGCTATTACACGCCTAGCGGGCGCCTGATTCAGCGCGACTACAAGTCCATTTCGCTGTATGAATATCACTACGAACGCAAAGTTCCGGATCATCCGACGGAAATCAAGCTGACCGACAGCGGCCGACAAGTGACTGGAGGCGGTGGTATCACGCCCGACATCGTGGTCGCCGCGCCCAAGCTCACGAAGTTTGAGACGGAGCTGTTCCGCGCCGACGCGTTTTATCCGGCCGAAGCCGGAGTTGGCGGCTTCACGCGCTACTACCTCGGCACTCGTCCCACGATCACGAAAGAATTCACCGTCGATGACGAAGTGATGCACCAGTTCCGCAACTACCTCAACAGCAAGAACGTGCGCTTCTCCGAAGCCGAGATCTCCGAAAATCAGGATTGGATCAAACGCAAGATCAAGCAGGAAGTTTTCATGTCCACGTTTGGCATGCAGGAGGGTTTCAAAGTTTTACTGGAAGCCGACCCGCAAGTGCAAAAGGGCGTGGAAGCGATTCCGCAGGCACGCGCGTTGTATCAAAACGCCCGCAAGATCGTGGCGCAGCGCACCGGCGCCGGCATCGATCAGCCGTAAGTCTTCAGAAGCTTTTCCTAGAAAAAAGCCGACCCCTCTTAGGGGTCGGCTTTTTTTCCAGTCGAACTCTGAAGAGTTCTATCGCGGCTTTACTTGCCGAGTGCTTTGCGAATCTTCGCCAAGTGATGCCAGCTGTGGCGCAGCGCGTGATCTTCAATCACAAACTGTGCGGTGACCGGCGCGTTGTAGCTGAGGCCAAAGGGCGCAGCTGTATCGAGCTGCTCGTCGGTAAACGTGCGCACTACGGCCGCGGCAGCACTGCTGTTCTTTCGCAGCAGTTCGATTGTCTCGGCCTTGGAGACTGCGGCCTGTTCCGTCGAGTGCTTGGCGTTCAGCTCCGCTACGGCGTCCCACGTGACTTCGGTGACTGCTTTGCCGCTGCCGATTGTTTTGGCGAGGTCAACTTCAATGGGATAAACGCTGGCCACATGATGGATGATGACACCGACGGGACGGCGGTCATTGCCGCCGGTCGAACCCGGCGCCTTCCATTCCGCTTCCGTCAGTTTCTCCGCGAACGCAGCCAGCCCGCCGGCGCCTTCCTCAATTCGGGCGGCTAACCATTCAGCACGACGACTCATGATTCCTCCACCTACAAGATGTGACAATGCTCTTTTGCCTGTGTGATGCGGGCAATATAGTCTTACACACTCGCTATCGCCTACTCCAGGGAGCCGCGAACTGAAAACAGCATTTTGGGCGCGGATTGTGGACACAAGGTGGTTCAGGTAAACTACAGAGAACCAGCGAGAAGGAATGGGCGAGTAGCTCAGCTGGGAGAGCGCCTCGTTCGCAACGAGGAGGTCGCCGGTTCGATCCCGGTCTCGTCCACCAATCTTTTCAGCAACTTAGCCCGCTTTCGGAAACTGCAAGAGTTGCCCAAGTTGCCCATTTCGCGAGCTCCCTGGCAACTCAAAACCAAGCCCGATTCTTT
>DASSYL010000074.1:0-2671 GCA_035703315.1 Candidatus Acidiferrum sp.
AGCTCAGCAAGTTCAGCGCGCTGATGGGTTTTGAGGTGGCGAAGCTGTACCCCGGCGGCGCGATTCTGCATGTGGTCACCGAGGACCATCACCGGCAAATTCACAACGTGATGCACGGCGGGGTAATCGCTGCGCTGGCTGATACCGCGGCCGCGATTGCGGCATATACCGTGGTCGCGCGAGGAACGGAAGTGGTTACGATCGAACTCAAAATCAACTATCTGCTGCCAGTGAGTGGCGGAAAACTCACCGCCGAGGGCAAAGTGCTGCGCGCGGGACGCAATTTTATTGTTGTGGAATGCGGCGTGACCAGACAGGACGGCTCGCTGGCAGCTAAGGCACTCATGACTTTCGGCGCCGCGCCCGGGCACACCTTAACCGAAAAGCCTGCAGCGAATGCAGCGCGAAAAAGATTCAAAATTGCCGAACCAACGAAGCGGAAAAAGCGGAGGAGCTAGCCCTACTCTTCGCTGCCGCCTTCTTCGCCTTCCTTATACACATACTTGATGTTCTTTTTGAAGATCATCAGGTTGGCGCTGCCCTGCCGGGTCAGCTTGATGCAGTCGCGGTCATACCATTCAATGATTCCGTGCAGCGACTCGCCATTTTCCATGACGATCACCATGGGTGTGCGCGACTGCATCTGTTTGATCCAATAAAAATTCTCGGCGTGAGTCATCTCCGGGGGCGTCGGCTTCTTGCTTGGGGCGGGCCCGCCGTTATGCGGCTGATGCGGTTGATGGCTATTGGAACGCACCGGAATAGGCTCTTTAACCTCGGCAAAACCAGGACGAAACATACGGCGATTGACCATTATAAAGGACTCCTCAATGCCCAAGGGAGTGGAGTTTGAGCAGCAATGCTCATATGACGCGATTTACGAGCAAGGGGTTACATGCCAGTCGGATGAAAATTCTGGGGGCGAAGGTTGCCGCAATTTTTAAGCGAACTGCGGATAATCGGCTTCGCCGTTACAAGGTGTCGCAGCAAAGAGTCATGATAGGGAAAGGTCGGCGGCGAAAGCTTCGAGTCCAAGCTGTTTGTTGAGGTTGCGGCGAACGCCGGCCGAGAGCTGATCGAGGCTGCGAAGCGCTTTCAGGATAGAGTCAACGTTAAAGCGGCGCGCCGCGACCTCCAATTCCTTACGCAGGGGCAGGTTGCGAATCTGTGGCGTATGGATTCCGGAAGAAAGCTCCAAAAGATCGGAAAGCAGGCTATAGAAAACGGAAAGCTGGTCTTCAAAAGAGGTGTCGCGGTCCTTCGCCAGCGCTGAAGTTTGGGCGAAGATCTGGCCGAACTCTTCGCCGCGCGAGGCGCGATCGAGAATTTTCAATGCTTCGCGCCTGCGCTGGGATTCTTTTTCGACGTCCATTTCTAGGGCGTAGCCGGGGCTGCCCTCGGCGAGCTGAGCGGCCAGACGGATTGCGGCGGGAGTAAGATCAGACTTGTCCTTGAGGACGGCCTCGACTTCACTGGCGGGCAATGGCGCGAAATGGAATTGCAGGCAGCGTGAAACGATGGTCGGCAGAAGCGAGTGGGGAGATGGCGCGGTTAGGATCAGCGTCGCCGACCCGGGCGGCTCTTCGAGAATTTTCAGGAAGACGTTGGCTACGTCCCAGCGCATGGTTTCGGCACCGTCAACGATGAATACGCGGCGGCGGCCCATCGGCTGGAAATACGCAGCGCGCTGCACGGCACGGAGTTGGCCGATGCGCAGCATGGGCCGTGCGACGGGAGTTTTCAGGCGAACAGGATCGGGCACCAGAGCCCAGACGTCAGGGTGGGATTGCAGGATGAGCGGGACGCGTTCGACGGTGGCGGCGTCGGCGCTTTCGCCACGCTCGATGAGGCCTTGTTCGACCAGACGCTGCGGATCAGAGAGCAGAGCGATTCGCCGGCAGGAATAGCATTCGCCACAAGCGTCATCGGTGAGGCGTTCGCAGTTGGCGGCTTGTGCGAAGTGGCGAGCGAGAGTGAATTTGCCAACGCCGTGCGGGCCGGTGAAGAGCAGCGTATGCGGCACGCGACCGGAGCGAAGAGCTCCGCGCAGCGCAGTAACAATTTGCGGGTTGCCGCGAAATTCGGCCCACGCCATGGTTAAAGTTTCTCCTGACGTACGGGCTGCAGAAGTGGTTGAACTGCGGCAAGGACTTCGCGAGCAATGTCCTCGGGCGCGCGCATCGCCTGGCTGGAGGTATCTATGCACTCGATGGTTTGCCAATTAGGCGAACGTGCAAGCTCGTCGTAGATGTCGGAGGCGGACTGCAGATGGCGGAGGCTCGATTCAAGTATGTCGTGTGCGGAATCGGTGTAGGAGCGAGCGGACTTCTTAGCCACCAGCGATTGGGCGTGTCGCGGAGTCACGCGAAGATAAAGAACGAGATCTTCTTTCGGCAGGCCGTAGATACCGTATTCGAGGTGCTCGATCCACTCGCGGAATTGAGCGCGCTTCTCTGCCGCACTCCGCGCAGTTTGATGGGCGAGATTGGACGCAATGTAACGATCGGCAAGGACCACCTCGCCCCGATCAAGAGCCGCGATGATAGGACCCTTGTTCTCGAAGCGGTCGCCTGCATAGAGCAGGGCCGCAAAGTGAGGGTCGACGGTGTCGATGGACCCAAAATCGCCGTTGAGGAACTGGCCGGCCATCCTTCCAAACCAGGAATCATAT
>DASSYL010000349.1:0-3277 GCA_035703315.1 Candidatus Acidiferrum sp.
CAACAGAGTCGTGCGCTTGGAAACCACCTTGCCAACGCGCAGACCTCGGACGCCATGACGTTTCATTGCTCGCAGCGCTTCATCCCCCGCCTCAGCATTGATTGCAACCAGCAATCCGCCTGACGTCTGCGGATCGAACAGCAGATCACGAAATTCTGGCGCCACGCCGGCCGCAAAGTCCACGCACTCCCCGACAAATTCGCGGTTATTGATCAAGCCGCCAGGAATATGTCCATTCCTCGCCGCTTGCAGCGCCCCCGGCAAATACGCAAACGTTGCATGATCGATCTCCACCGAGACCGGCGCGATTCCCTTTTCCGGATCGCCCAGCGCCATTTCCCGCACGTGCCCCAATAGTCCAAATCCCGTCACGTCCGTTACCGCGTGAATTGCATTCTGCCATTTGTCCTGCGCTTCAATTTCATGCAGTGCTTCGCCGGCCGCTCGATTCAAAATGCTCATCGACTCAATCGCTGCCTTCACAGAATCCGCGCTCGCCTCTTCTTTTTTCAATGCAGTCGAAATCACACCGGTTCCGAGCGGCTTGGTGAACAGCAGCGCGTCACCCGCGTGCGCGCCGACATTTTTCCATATCCGCTTCGGATCGATGATCCCGGTCACCGAATATCCAAACAAAACATCTTCGTTGCGGACCGAATGCCCGCCGATCACGCTGCACTTCGCTTCCATCATCTTTGCCAGCCCGCCCTGCAAAATCTCGCCGAGGATTTCCGGATCGCCCTTTTCCGGAAATCCCACAAGCGACAACGCCGAGACCGGTCGCCCGCCCATCGCATAAATGTCGCTCACCGAATTCGCCGCCGCGATTTCTCCGAACGTACGCGGGTCGTCCACGATCGGCGTGAAAAAGTCCACGGTCTGCACCAGCGCTGTTTTTTCGTCCAGCAGATACACCCCGGCGTCGTCGCTGGTTTCAAATCCAACGAGTACGTTCGGATCAGTTTGCCGCGGCAGCTGCCGCAAAACGGAGTCCAGCGTCCCGGGACTCAGCTTGGCTGCTCAACCGGCTGCCTTGGCCATCGACGTCAACTTCACGCGATCGCCCATGAGGGCCTCCTCGGTAACAGCTCTTGTCACTGCCTTGCCAATGCATTCGCATTATAGAAGAGGACGCCTTCTCGCGGCACTTCTGCAGCTCCCCTTCCGGTTCGTGTGTCCGGCGCTGTCACGGTTGCGGAAACACTCGCCGCCATGGTTTCATCACCCATGCCTTGGGATTTTTGGCTCATTTTCCTGGTCTTGGGACTTGTGATTCCCTGGCGCGGGTACGCGCGCATGCGTGAGCTCATGGCGCTCCCGGAAGTCACCAGCCGCGATCGCATCAAGATGTACATGGCGACCATTCTCTTTCAGTGGATCCTCACTGCACTTGTCGCATGGCGAGCATTCGCTCGCGGCTTGTCGCTTCGCGAACTTGGCGTCCGCAGTGCCGCAAGCGTTTCGCTCCTTGCCGTCACTTTCATCGGCGCGGCACTCATCGCCGCCGCCCATTGGGCCAACGTGCGCCGCATGGCGCGCTCCGAGCACGCAAATCTGCAGCGTCTGCGCGAATTAGCTTCCCGCTTATTTCCCCGATCGACCTCTGAGCTAACATGGTTCGTGCTCCTTTCCATCACCGCCGGCATCTGCGAAGAATTCCTGTTTCGCGGATTTGTCATGGCCGCGCTGTTTCGCGTCGGCCTCGCTACCTGGCTGGCTGTTCTTCTTTCGTCGGCCATGTTTGGCGTCGCCCACCTTTATCAAGGAAAGGGTGGTAGCCTAGGAACCGGAATTCTGGGCACTTTGTTTGCGCTGGTTCGGATTGCAAATGACAGTCTTTTGCCAGCTGTGGTTTGGCACGCGGCCCTGGATATTGTCGCGGGAATTGCGGGTGCGCGCTTTCTCCTGGACTCCCGAGGCGCCCGGTCGGCGGAGCAGCCGGTTTTAGACGAAATCCACAGATGATTTACTATAATGACAACAAGTAGCGCCACGCCGCCCTCCGCTGCCGCAATTTCTCGCGCCGCAGGCGAATTTGCTCTACAATTTGATGACAGACAAGTCAAACAGATTCAACGATATACAGAGATTTTGTTGGTATGGAACGAAAAGGTGAATCTCACCGCGATTCGCGACCCGCTTGAAATACTATATCGTCATTTCTGCGAATCTATGTATGGTGCGAAGTTTTTGCCTGTGGAAAAGTGTCGGCTCGCCGACGTCGGCTCCGGCGGCGGCTTTCCAGGTTTGCCGCTCAAGATTATGCGGCCCGACCTGGAGGTCTTTCTGATCGAGTCGAACGTCAAAAAGGCTACGTTTTTAGCGGAAGTTGTTCGTGAACTTGGACTTACGGACACAAGGGTGCTGGTAAGCCGGTTTGAGGAGTTGGGCGAAGAGGTAGCTCCCTTGGATTTCGTGTGCGCTCGCGCGCTGGGCGATTTCTCCCGGTTCCTCGATTGGGCCGGCTCCCCAGTCGTTTCCGCTCAGAATGTGCTGCTATGGCTTGGCGGGCGGGATCTGGAGGAGGTTCAGGCAATTCGTGGGTGGATCTGGGATGCACCGTCGCCCATGCCCCACTCTCTGCAACGTATTCTTCTGCGCGGAACCCGCTCTGAAACGGTAAGTAATAGGCCGGCCGCAGCTTCTTGAACTCAATTCTAGTCCGCTCGGCAACTTCCTGACAATAATGAGTCTATTTCCATAGATTAGATTAGGGCTGATCCAGTGTAGCAAGCCGTTTTCTTTGAGTATCTCAACCGTTCGGATCGTTCCACATGGAACGTTTGCTAAGCGAATGGGAGAGCTCGGGTGTCGAATCTGCGAGTCGCAAAAGACGACCGCGGAAGTGTTTCACGTGGAACAATATCGAAGCGGTGTGCCCAGTCTAAATGTTTCACGTGGAACATCTGGGTTCACGGACAAGGCTATGACCGTTCCACGTGGAACAAATCGAACCGGACTTTCGCGTTCTTCCACAGCTCCCGATTGTTCCACGTGAAACAACTTGCACGCGCTATAGGACTTTGCTAAATTTTCGCCACACTTTACTGGTCCATGGGAATTCAGCGCGGGAGAACGGTTTGGCTCGAATCATCGCGGTTGCAAATCAGAAGGGTGGGGTTGGAAAGACCACCACCGCCGTAAATCTCGCTTCTTGCCTCGCTGCCGTCGACCAACGCACTCTTCTTGTCGACTGTGACTCACAAGCCAACGCTACGGCAGCCATAGGCTTTGCGAAAGATCCTTCACGCCGTACTCTTTACCATGCCTTGATCCT
>DASSYL010000511.1:0-2549 GCA_035703315.1 Candidatus Acidiferrum sp.
GGCGATCCCGAACAGATCAGTTTGCGCGCGGCGTTCCCCACCGTGCATGAGGCGGAAAAATCCGCGGGAAGCGTCGTACGCGGGATGTTTCGTGCGGCCAAAAAGTTGAAGGCCACGGTGCCGCAAGCGCATCCCCACGAGCGTCACAGCTTGATCTCCTTCCGCTCTGGCAATGAAAGTCTCACCACCGCGTTGACGGACAAACTCGGCCCACATCTACGCTGCAATGCTCCGGTGCACAGTATCTGCAGAACCGATCGGGGGTTTCTAGTACGCTTCCAAAAACCCGGAGAAATTAGTTGCGAACGACTGGTAGTTGCGACGCCGACCGGCGTGACTGCCTCTCTTCTCGAGGAGCTGATTCCCCAGGTCTCCGCTTCGCTCCGGGACATCGCCTACGCGTCCGTCGCCGTCGTCTCGCTGGGTTATCGCCGCGAACAGGTTCGGCATCCTCTCAACGGCTTCGGTTTCCTTGCGCCGCGTTCCGCTGGACTCCGCACGCTCGGGGCGGTCTGGAATTCTTCCCTATTTCCCGGACGCGCTCCGCACGATCACGTTCTGCTCACGAGTTTCGTCGGAGGCGCCACCGACCCATCCGCCACGGATCTTTCCGACGACAGCATGTGCTCCTTGGTGCACCGTGAACTGATCCCAATCCTCGCAATCAGCGGTCAGCCAGTAATGCAGCACGTCATGCTCTATAGTCACGCAATCCCGCAATACAACCTGGGCCACACGCAACGGCTGCAAGCGATTCGTGCTGCAGCAGACCAAGTCTCCGGCTTCTGGCTCACTGGAAACTACTGGAACAGTCCGGCCGTTGGTTCCTGCATCCAACACGCCTTCGCCGTTGCCGAAAAAGTTCGAACCAGTTACAACCATTGAACGACATCCATGGGCTCGGCAGAGAACAAATCGCCTTCACGACCGTCGTCTCCTAAGCCGCTGATCCCCTTCTGGCTCTGGGCGGCAGTCGCCGCGGCGCTACTCTTCGCCTCGTACAACGCGTATGAATCGCGCTCCGTGCGCAAGTCCATCCGGCAAACGCAGCTAGCCCTCGACGAACAAGTCGAACTTCAAAAACGATCTGCGCAGGACCTGGCACTCGCACGCCGCGAAGCCATCATTCTTACCGATCCGCGTTCCGTAAAGATCGCGATGCCAGCGGCACAAAAGGCCCTTCCCGCTTTGCAAGCTACCTGGCATGGCGCGTTCGGCATTCTCATTTCCGGTGAAAACTTGCCGACGACTCGTGAAAACCGTGCTTTCCAATTGTGGTTGATTCCCAAGACCGCCGGCGCGAAGCCAATTCCCTCACTCACGCTTCGCGCGGACGCGGACGGAAAATTCCACATGTTGGTGCAAGATCCGCCGGACTCGCGGGGCAACACCAAAGCTCTTGCCGTCACCGAAGAACCTGCGGGCGGAAGCCCGCAACCAACCACGGTTCTTATGTGGCTAGGCGCCGTGCCCAGCAGATAGAAAATGAAAGATTGAAATCAGAAATTGGTACCGCCTGACGTTCTACAATTTCCACGTTCTCTTTTCGATTTTCTAGTCCCGGCTGCGTTGTTTCTTGTATCGCATCGCCAGCCGCGCTTTTCTCCGCTCACCCGCTTCCCGCCACCGACGCTTCTCTTCTGCTGTCTTCAGAATCAGCGGCGGCACAGGCTTCGGCTCGCGAGTCGTTGCATCCAATGCAACAAATGTGACATAGGCGGTGGTGGTGTGTTTTCTCTCCCCCGTCAGGGCGTTCTCCGAGAAAACTTTCACTCCCACTTCCATCGATGTCTGGAATACGCGATTCACCTGCGACTTGAGAATCACCATTTCGCCTAGGTTGATCGGGTTGCGAAAATCGATGTAGTCCACCGAAGCCGTCACCACATAGCTATTTGCGTGGCGGCTTGCCGCCATCGCCGCTACTACGTCCACAAGATGCATTACGTGGCCGCCCAGCAATTTGCCAAGAAGATTCGTCACCGCGGGCAGCACCACTTCCGCCATCTCCGACCGCGAGGCGCTGATCGGCTTTCCTTTTAGCGCAACCTCTCCGGTAGCCACAGCTTTGCTCTTCCTTTTCGGCATCAGACCCTCGGTCTCCCACGATTTTGGCTCGCGCTTTTCCAGCCGCTATACTACCTGCTCACCATGACCGGCCAAAAGAAATCACGTCGCGAGTTGCTGGAAGCGTTTGTAGCCGAAAAGCCCGACGATGCATTCTCTCGCTATGGTCTGGCGCTGGACTTCATGAACTCCGGGGACGCCGCCAACGCCGAAGCCCAATTTCGCGAACTCATCCAGCATAATCCCGGCTACGTTCCGGGCTACCAGATGCTAGGCCAGTTGCTGGCCAAGCAGTCGCGTTCTGAAGATGCGCGTTCCATCCTGGCACAAGGCATCGCCGCCGCCACCAAAGCGGGCAACGCCCACGCGCAGTCTGAAATGGAATCACTCCTCTCCGAACTTTAGCCGCGCCGAACCTTTGATTTTCAAAATTTGCTACGAAACTAAGAAGTCGTCAGACCTGCCCCACTCTGCTATTCTTT
>DASSYL010000575.1:0-4959 GCA_035703315.1 Candidatus Acidiferrum sp.
GGTCCGCCTTTTTCTGACATTGGACGTAATCTCTCTTACTAATACGTTCTACGAAGAGTTTCGTTCCATCTGCTAACGCCCAATTTCTGCAAAGAGTGAAGTTACCCTCACCTGTATTTCCTTGAATATCCTACGGTTATTGCGTCATCTACATTTGTGCCGGCGGTAACCGCTAAAGCCTTGAGGCACGCCCGATTGAAGACCAGTTTTGCGCCAACCCCGAAGGAGGGGTGCTGCAATGAGGCGCAAATTCCGGATGGCGGTGGCGGCATTCCTGTGCGGCATCCTTTCGCAGGCCGTCGCTGCTGGCCCAGACGCAAGATCGGCGGTACGGCTGAAAGTCTCCGTATTTAATGACGCCACCATCGCGCAAACTGTCTTAAACGCCGCGAAAGCACGCGCGGAAGCGGTGTTCGGGGCGGCGGGACTCTCATTGACTTGGCTCGATTGTGGGGTACCCGGGCTTTGGCACACGGAACTAGGCTGCCAAGACGTGGCCTTTCCAACTCACCTCTCCGTCCGGTTGGTGGCTGGCAGGAAGGCGGTTTCCGAAGATACTTTCGGGCAGTCATATCTGAACGAGCGTGGCGAAGGGAACTACGCTAACGTCTATCTAGCGCAGCTGTCCTCGTCGAGGGCTGCTCAGCAGATAGGCGAGGGTGACCTGCTGGGCCTCGTGGTGGTGCACGAGTTAGGTCATCTGTTGCTCGGACGGGACTCCCATTCAAGTGAAGGGCTGATGCGGGCCAGATGGGAAGCGACGGAGTTGCGGGTAGCGGCGAAAGGGAACCTATTATTCACCAAAAGCGAAGCAGAACGTATGCGGGTGCGCTATTTGTCGGCAACCGCGTTTGATAGGGTGAAGATCAGCGCGTCTGGCAAGTGAATCTACGGCGACCGTCGACGTTAACTAGCGATCCGGCTTCACTCCACTACCCGAGCCTTCCTTCAGCGTGTTGACGGCATCAAGCCGGACATCTGCAAATCTTTCACTCGAGCCGTTCGGCCAGCGGACTTCTACCCAATCCAATCTGGTTGCGGCGCCTAATCCGAAGTGCACACGCATGTCGTTACTGGAATCGTAGCTGGAACCGCTGCGCACTTCATCCACCAGAATGCGATCTCCGACCTTCACGCGGATCTTCGCACCGATTCCGTCGCGATTGGATTTTGTGCCAACCGTCTTGATGGCGATCCAATGATTGGAAGATTTTAGCTGGTTGACCAGCAGGCTCACAGGAGCATTCATGTTGCTGATCACCGCGGAGATTCGTCCGTCGTTCCAGAGGTCGCCAATGGCCAAGCCGCGCCCGGAAGCGGCAGCGGTGACTCCTGGGCCGGCATTCGCTGAGATATCCTCAAACTTTCCGTTGCCTTTGTTGTGATAGAGAATTCGCGGCTCGCGATAGTCGCTGCCCAGATGCTGGCTGTCCACCTCGGGGTAAACGTGGCCATTGACGAGCAGTAAGTCTGGCCAGCCGTCGTTGTCCACGTCGAGAAACATCGTTCCCCATCCAAGATATTTTGTGTACAGGCCGAGACCGGCGGGAAAGGTCACGTCGTCGAAGGTGCCGTCACCATTGTTGCGATAGAGCGTGGCGGTGTCGTCGGAAAAATTTGTTTTGAAGATGTCCAGCCGGCCGTCGCCGTTGTAGTCGCCAATCGTGGAACCCATGCCGGCCTGCTCCTTGCCGTCTTCGTTGAAAGCGGCTCCGGCTGTTACGGCAACATCGGTGAATGTACCGTCGTGATTATTGCGATAAAGAATGCTGGGCGTGCTGTCGCAAGCGACGTAAATGTCGGCCCAGCCGTCGTCGTCGAAATCGAACGTGGAAACACTGAAGCCGTAGTGGCCGTTGGTCTGGTCAATTTTGGCTTTGGCGGTGACGTCTTCGAACGTTCCGTCACCGTTGTTGTGATACAGAATATTCTTTCCCCAAGGCAGGCCGCGCGGGCCGCACATCACCGGCACGCCTTTCCATAGACACGAGGCGCGTTCGCCGGGGGCGGGCGCAGTTTTCAGGTCAAAATCCACGTAGGTCGCGACGAAGATGTCGAGCTTGCCATCGCGGTCGTAATCGAGGAAGGCGCAACCGGTGCTCCAGGCACCACCGGTGCCCGCAACGTGTGCTTTGTCGCTGACATCGGTGAACGTTCCATCACCGTTGTTGTGATAGAGAACGTTTTTGCCGTAGTAAGTTACAAAGAGATCTTCGTTGCCGTCGTTGTCGTAATCGCCGACGCACACGCCTTGACCCCAGCCGGTATGTGCCAATCCGGCTTTCATCGTGACGTCTGTGAAAGTGCCGTCGTGGTTGTTGTGATAGAGGTGATTGGTAGGAGCGGATGCGGCTGACAGCTGCTCGAGAGTCGTGCCGTTCACAACAAAAATGTCCGGCCAACCATCGTTGTCATAGTCGAAGATCGCTACGCCCGTGCCGGTAGTCTCGATGATGTATTTTTTTGAGTCCACGCCGCCGAACGTGATTTTTGCGGTTAGACCGGCCTTGGACGCTTGGTCCACGAAGTAAGCGATTTTGCTCGCCGGCGTTTCCGCCGATTTTTGCTGGGCGGCTGCCGTTGCCGGAAAAATACAAGTTTCGATCGAGAGCAACACACTTATCACCGCTGCGAGATTCTTTCCGGTCCAAACCATTCGCGCGAAGCTCTCCTGGAGTTCTGAGTTCTAACGAAGAACAAGACACTCCCCGATTCGCATGCATCTTAATGCTAGTATGAAAATCCGGCGTCAGTTCAGTTTTTGAGGGACATTGGCTTGCTTTCTTGCGGTTCGTCATGGCGTGCTGCAGTCCTGGGCGTTGCTCTTCTCGGCGCTGAAGCTGTGGTTCGCGCGCAATCGCCATCGTCGGCCACTTCTTCGAGTACCACCGCAAGTAATTCCTTCGTCGAGGGCACAGAAGCGCTTCGTCGCGGCGATATCGCTGCCGCGCGCACCGCTTTTGAATCCGCGATCCGCTTGAATCCGCGCGACGCTCAGGCCCGCAACGCTTTGGGATTGGTGCTCCTTGCGCAAAACGACACAACTGCGGCTGCGGTGCAGTTCACGGAGGCGCTGAGGATCAAGCCTGCGTTTCTCAATGCTCGCCTGAACCTTTCTAAGACGTTGTTGCAGTCGCGTGATTTTGATGGAGCCGTGCGGGAAGCCCGCTCCGCAGTTCAAATCGCGCCGAATGATGCAGATGCAAATTGGGCGCTGGGTCGCGCACTCAGCGCGGCATCCAAAATTCCGGACGCGACGACCTTGCTGCGCCGGGCCGTCGATTTGGCGCCAAAGCGTGCCGAGCTGCGCGATGATCTCGGCACGCTCCTGGTGCAGCAAGACGATCTTGCTGGCGCCGCCACGCAATTCGCCGAGGCTTTGCGATTGAATCCCGATTTGGCCTCGGCCCATTTGCATTTGGGCGTCTTGCAATTCGAGCAGCGGCAATTCGAATCGGCCGAACAGCATTTGAGCCGCGCCAACCAGCTTGCGCCGGGGAATTTTATTGCGCTGAACTATCTCGGCCGTACTTACAAGGAAGGTGGTCAGCTAGCGCCGGCGATTAGGGCGTTTCAATCATCAATTGAAATTCGGCCGGATCAGCCTTTGATCCTCGATCTGCTCGGTCAGGCGTTGCAGCGCTCGGGCGAGCCGGTGGAAGCAGCGGAGGCTTTCCGCAAAATTCTGGCGTTGCAGCCGCAGAATGCCGAGGCGCAAAACAATCTTGGGCTCTCGCTGCTGCAAACCGGCGACGGCGACGGCGCGATTGCGGCGTTTCGGGCGGCGCTGCAAATTCGTCCCGCGGACACCGGATATCAGGGAAACCTGGGCGCAGCCTATTTGCAGAAAGCGGATTTTGCCGCGGCGGTCGGTGTCTTCCGTGCCGCATTGCAAGAAGCTCCAAAGAGCCAGTCCCTCCGTTACAATCTCGGGCTTGCCCTCAAGTTGCAAGACAAACTGGGAGAAGCGGTCGAGGAACTTCGCGCTGCCGAAGCTCTCGATCCGGCGCAGCCAGATGCACCTTATACGCTTGGAGTAACGCTTTGGCAGATGGGAGATTTGGACGGCTCCGTCGGGGAATTGGAGAAAGCCATTCGCGCCAAGCCCGATTATGCTGAGGCGTATTACACCCTGGGAACAGTGTTGAAACAACAGGGAAAGTTTCCAGAATCGGCGCAGGCGCTGCGCGAAGCCGTTCGTCTGCAGCCTGATTTTGCCGGCGCTCACACCACGCTCGCGGGAGTGCTGCGGCAGCTTGGCGACAATGACGGCTCGGCTGCGGAAGCGAAACTCGGTGCCGAATTGGCAAAACAAAAAACCGACATGCAGGCCGCGGTGTTTGCGACCAACTCCGGCCGCAGGCTGCGCGGCACGGGCGACATGGATGCCGCCGTGTCACAGTTTCGCGCGGCGATTCAATCGGTTCCGCACTACGCGCCCGCGCACTTCGAGCTGGCGATCGCGCTACGCCAAATGGGAAAACAGGAAGAGGCTGCAGAGGAGTTTCAAAGAGCGGCGGAACTGGATCCAAAGCTAGTTGCGCCGCAAGCGCCGCAGCGCTAGACCTTGTAGGCACATCAATTCAAAACGCGCAGCGCGACCAGTGAAGAGTCGACGGGAACGCCCTTAGCCACTTTAACTTGGATAACTGCCTCAAACGGCTTTAGGTCGCTGGGCTTGCTAACATTCATCCTGTTCAACAGTTCGTTCAGATAATTTTCGCGAGTGACGTATTCCACGGCCGCCTGCGTGCCAATGGTCGTGGTGCCGGCAAGAATCAGTTCGTAATGTTCCGGATTGATCGCCTTCACCAACGCAACCACCGCGTAATCCTCTGTCATGGGAACGTTGGAAGGGCTGGCAAGATACGAACTGCTTTCCCCCGGCTGCGGCTTGACGTTGATAATTTCCATGTTGCCGCTGCGCTCTCCCTCGCGGACTTTCTGAAATACGAACTC
>DASSYL010000165.1:0-3326 GCA_035703315.1 Candidatus Acidiferrum sp.
GCCTATTCGATTTTGGTGCTTCCGAATGCTGGCTGGGGACCGCCGCGCAGAAACGTTATGAGGGGGGCATTTCCGCGACTACTAGACCCGGTCGGTCCTGCTGCACTCCGTGTCCGGAACCACGGGAAATCACCCGCCAACTCAGCGGCGAAAGCGCTTTCAGCGCCTCCTGCTTACTTGACCAAACAGAAAGCTCCGCCACTGCGTTCATCAGCGCCACTCCGCAATACCGGCGGGAAATTCCCGAGAGTATTCCCGGACGTAAAGGCCGCCGGCTGAGTGTCCCGCCACCGCTAGAGGGCCCTTTACACCCGCCAGATCCAGCAACGAATGATGTTCGCGACCGATGGTTTCGGCGTCACGCGAGCCAGTGCGCGGCTCGCTCCAGCCGTGGCCCGCCCGATCGTAGGTGCACACTCGGGCCAGCCGCGAAAGCTGCGATTGCACCCCTTGCCAGCCTGGCGAATTTGCGCTCGCTCCAGCCTCGATGACGACCGTCGGTGTGCCGGCGCCCGAACAATTCAGGTGCATGTGCTTTCCGTACCCCAGATAGAACTGGCCTGGTGGGGTGTTTCGCGCGCGCTGCCACCTCGTATCCGCGAGGTTAAAAAGAGAAAGCGCGAGCAGGAGCAGAAAGAAGGTTAACGCCGGGATGGCCACCGTGCGGGCAAGCTTCATTTACAGGAGTACCGCTCTTTTGAACGCCTGACTTCCCGATTGTCATGGCGCACGGTTTCAGCTTCGAGATGCTGTTAGTTGGAACTGCTGCCGGGCGCGGGTTTCTGAAAGATGAGGAAAAAGTAGGTGCGGTCGGAGTCCGGCGGCGTAAAGGTGGGCAGCTGGCGAAGGAAGCGCAAGCCGTTGCGGGCGGTATCTTCCCGCACTAGTTTCTCCGGAATGCGATGGCGGTCGTAATAGCTCTCGCGGCGGTCGCCGGGTTTGGCGGGAGCGTCAATGATGGCGAGAAGGCCGCCGGGTTTCAGGGCGCGGAAAATGCCTTGCAGCATTTTGTCGTACTCGCGCATTTCGTGATAGGCGTTGGAGATAAGAACGACGTCGCAGCATTCGGATGGTAAGCGGGGATCGTCCGTTCCGCCATGGATCGTTTCGATTTGCTTGAGTTTTTCCGTACCGGCACGCGAACGAATTTTCTCGAGGCGATCGTCGAGGATGTCTTCCGCGTAGACCTTGCCGGACGGACCCACGCGGGCGGCAAGGTGGAAGGTGAAGTAGCCTTCGCCCGCGCCAACGTCAGCGACCATGCCACCGGCCTTGATCCCCAGAATGTCCATGACCTCTTGTGGCTTTTCCCAGTCGTCGCGGACTTTCCAATCGTCCTGGGCGGCGAGCCGCATGGCGAAAAGAGCCAGGACCAACAGCGGCAAGAGGTATTTGCTGAAGGCAATGCGAGAAAATGAACGCATAACGACTCCCGATCGGAGCTTGCAGCAAGGTGAGGCCGCAAGCTCTCTTATGAACAGACGCGTGCGGCGAAATATTGGTGCCTGTTCGATGATAAGAACTTGCGAACATGGCTAGAGGTAAGAGAGCCACCAGAGGTCGCGGCGCCGATTTTTCAGGTTGGCGTACCACAGGCAGACCGGATAGCTGATCACCACGACGGCTAACCAGATCAAGTACACGACGGGCAGGCTGAAGCCGTAGTCGGACGGAAAGGCTTCGCGAGGACCCCCGAGTGACGGCGGCGGCAGCAGCAGGAACGAGTGAAAACCGTAGCGGAGCGCAGGCAGCAAGACGGCAAGGCCGTGTGCCAGGGCTAGGTGAAACAAGAAAAAGAAGAAAGGAACCCGGCCAAAGACAATCAGCGGATTGCGCGACGAGAAACCGCGGCCTTCGAGATAAGCCAGAGCCACCAGCGCAGGGCCCAGCGTCATGAGCAAAAACAACAGTGACGGCGGATACTTGGTCGTATTCAAGAACGAAAGAGCGGTGAACAGCGCGGTTGACTGATGGGACCACTTTGCCGGATCGCCGTAATGGTTCCACGCGCGGAGAGCCACAAACGCGATCACCATCGCGGCGCCAAGGCGAACAAAAAACCGATGTCGGCGCTCCGGTTGCCACAGCAGCGCCCGGCCGAAGCAAAAACCTGCCGCCATCACCGCAACCCACGGCACCAGCGGATAAGCCACGTGAAAGAGCGCTCCGTGAAACGGAAACACGGCTTGCTGATGCAGAATGTCCCAGAGCCAGGCAAAACGCCCGAAACGTTCGGGAGCGATGGGATCCAGCAGATTGTGCGCGGCGATCACCAGCAGGCTGAGCGACGCCAGGACTTTTGCCGGCAAGTGAACCAGCGCCGCCAGCACCACCATCGAAAGCCCCAGCATCCAGAATACCGTCAGAAGGAACAGCGCGCCTTTCCAGTTCCACTGAAACAAAAAGATAAACCGCAGAACAGTCAGCTCGAGAAACATCAGCCAGAGTCCGCGGGTAACGAGGAAACGCGAAAGTTGCGTGAGCGTGCGGCCGCGCTGATACCAGAAATACGCGCCAATCCCCGCGGTGAACGCGAACACGGGAGCGCAGAAATGCGTAATCCAGCGCGTGAAAAACAGCGCGGCGGTGGTACGGCTCAAGTCGGTCGGCGAAAAGGACATCGCCGCTGCGCTGGTGAAGTCGCGCACGTGGTCCAGCGCCATCAGAATAATGATGGCGCCACGCAGGGCGTCAACGGATTGGATGCGCGGCTGTGCGGCGGCGGCTTCCATGGTTGGACCAGCCACATTTTATCCGCAGCCGCTCTTCGCGAGAACACTTCTTTACACAACCGCGCTGGTTCGTGATGATGCTGGCGTGCAGAATGGCAATGTAATGAACGAGGTGACGGCATGATCGAAAATCGTTCGGCTCCGCCAGGGCCCGTCGTTCCAGTGCTCGCCTACGACGACGTCAATAAAGCGATTGAGTGGCTGAGCCAGGCGTTCGGCTTTACGGAGCGGCTTCGCATCATGCATGAGGGAGGAATTCATCGTGTGCAGATGGCCGCGGGACAAGGCGGCGTGGTGCTGGTGCCGCCACGCAAGCCCGACCAAGCCGGCAAGGCCCGCGTCTTCGTGCGGGTCGAGGATGCACATGCTCATTACTCGCGCGCCACGCAAGCCGGCGCGAAAGTGAACCATCCGCCGCAAGATTACGAGTACGGCGAGCGCCAATACGCTGCGGAAGATTGCGAAGGCAATGAATGGACATTTTCGCAAACCATTGCTGATGTGGACCCGAAAGACTGGGGAGGCATAGCGGCCAAGGTTGGATAGCAACTCGGGATCACTGAATTGGCGTTAGTTTGAGCCTTTCCAGTTCTT
>DASSYL010000197.1:0-2568 GCA_035703315.1 Candidatus Acidiferrum sp.
TTTCGCGGCTTCTGCCATTTCTTCCGAGGGAGCGTCAATAACATTTTCTAGAATCGGTCCGGCGGATCTTTCCGGAACTGCGCCGCGAATTTCAGCCGCGAAGTATTGATAGCCAGTGCGATTGCGAGTATTGAGAATCACGCACCAAATAAAGTTGGTCGTAAAGCCTCCGAGAAGGAGGACGACGAGGACGGGAAGTCCCTGCCACAACGTTGGTGTACCGTGTCGAATGGTCAGATCTTTAATGGGATCGCCGGCGGCCAGGCCGTAAGCGAAGCAGGCGCTCATTACGCCGGAAAAAGTGGCCACGAGCAAGCCGCGCTTCAAATCGAACTCCTTGATGGCGGCCTTTTTCTGTTGGTCAGACATTTCCTTTTCTTTCGAGATGCCCGCGGCGCCGGCAAAAACAATTCCGAACATGCAAACTGCGACGCCGAAGAGAATGACGCGACCGGAAGTGGTGCCGAGAACGTCGGAGACGAACTGCCCGCGAAAAATCGGCGGCATCAGAGTACCGAAGGCGGCGGTGTAGCCGAGCGCGACGGCCATGCCCAAAGACATTCCAAGGTAGCGCATCGTGAGCCCGAAGGTGAGGCCGCCCAGGCCCCAGAGGACGCCGAAACTGTAAGTCCAGAAAATACTGGAGGCCGGCGTTTCGCGTATGACGGCGGGCAAGTCTCTGGTCATCAGAAAGCCTAAAATCCAGGGAACGATGATCCAGCTGAAAGACCCTCCGACCAGCCAATAGGTTTCCCATGCCCAAACGCGGACTTTGCGGAACGGGACATAGAAGCTGCCGGAGGCCAAGCCGCCCAGCCAGTGAAAGAAAACACCCAGTAGCGGGTTAGCCACGAATTTCCTTTCGGCCGCGATTCGAAAGAGCATTGCGCGACAGAAAACGCGGCGCGAATGTATTGCCAAAGGCCAAGGCAGTCAACACAATTCGTGAGCGGCGCTTGTTGGAGCGTTTGGAAAGCGGTGCTATATACTCAGTCTGCCTTGCGCATACATGGGAGGAGCCTGACAATTTCGTCATGCAGGCCCGGAAAAAGCTGCGGTTTCTTGAAGACAAGTGGGACCAACGCGTCGCGGGGAACCTCGATGCCGCGGAGCTCCTGCGTTATCGCTCTAACATTCTGGGATCCGATTTGAGAATTACCAACTTCGGCGGCGGAAATACGAGCTCAAAGATTGAGGAATCGGATCCGCTGGACGGGTCAAGACGAACTGTTTTGTGGATCAAGGGTAGCGGTGGGGATATCGGCAGCATTCAGCGAAAGGGTTTCGCGACGCTGTATGTTGAGAAATTGCAGGCTCTCGAAAGCGGCTATCGCGGCGTGCAGCACGAAGATGAAATGGTGGAGATGTATCCGCTTTGCACGTTTGGAAATAACTCTGTCGCGGCGTCGATCGATACTCCGCTGCACGGCTTTTTGCCGTTCGCGCACATCGATCACTTGCACCCGGATTGGGGAATTGCGCTGGCGGCCGCGGCAAACGGCGCGGAGAAGATGGAGGAGTTCAACCGCGCGTTTGATCACAAACTGATTTGGCTGCCGTGGCAGCGACCTGGTTTTGAACTCGCGATGATGCTGCGGAAGGCCGTGGAGGCAAATGCCGGGTGTGACGGGGTCGTTCTGGGCGGCCACGGATTGTTTACCTGGGGAGCGACGCAGCGCGAGTGTTATCTCAACACGATTACGATCATTGATCAGCTCGGACAATTTGTTGTGGACCATATCGAGCGACGCGGTTCAAGACTTTTTGGAGGCGACAATCGCGCGTTGCTTCCCAATCATCGCGAGCTGGCGCTAGATATTTTTCCATTCTTGCGCGGGCGAGTTTCAGCGACGCAGCGAATGATCGGGAATTTTCAGGACTTGCCGGAAGTTTCGCGGTTTGTGAATTCGGCGGATGCCGAGCGGCTCGCGTACTTGGGTACCAGCTGCCCCGATCATTTCATTCGAACGAAAATCCGTCCGCTGTTTGTGGAGTGGGCGCCCTCTGCAAACCCGAGGGTACTAAAAGAGGGAATTGACGGGGCTCTTGGCCGGTATCGCGAGGAATACCGCAAGTACTATCGAACGTTTGCGCGGGCAGACTCGCCAATGATCCGCGATGCCAATCCGACCGTTGTTTTGGTACCGGGGATTGGCATGTTCAGCTTTGGAAAAACAAAGACAGAAGCGCGCATCACCGGGGAATTTTATACGAATGCGATTCGCGTGATGGAGGGCGCCACTGCCCTGGGCCTTGATGGGTCTACGCCGAGGGTACTGCCGCAAGCTGGACCGGCAGCGAGGACCGAAGCATTTACTGTGCATTCGAATTACGTAGCGCTGCCCCCGTCGGAGGCGTTTCGAATTGAGTATTGGCAACTCGAGGAAGCGAAGATTCGGCGGCAGCCGCCTGAGAAGGAGTTGAGCCGATACGTCGCGCTTGTTGTTGGCGGAGGAAATGGAGTGGGCCGGGAAGCGGCGTTGCTGGCTGTACAGAGGGGCGCGCATGTGGTCGTCGCGGATCGCGATGTGGAGGCAGCCGCAGCGACGGCTAGCGAAGCTCAGAGAA
>DASSYL010000226.1:0-2553 GCA_035703315.1 Candidatus Acidiferrum sp.
AACGCGATCAGTTCGTGCGCATCCACCGGCAAATCGTCCGCCGTCAGCGGTCCCGCGTACTTCAGAAAATTTCCCGCCATCCAATGATATTCGCTCGTCGCCGCCAGATTCTCCACCTGCTCGCCAAACTTGCGTCGCAAAATCTTCGCGCCGCCCTCTCCCGAAGAAGCGATGAATCCAATCGCAAAACGCGAATCGTAGGCCATCGCCACCAGCGCAGCCTTTCCGTAACGCGAAAGCCCCTCGATTCCCACCTTCTTTGCGTCCACCGCTTTATCTGTTTCGAAATAGTCCACAGCCCGACTGGCGCCCCAGGCCCACGCCCGCAGCGCTCCCCAGTCGTCCGGCGTCCGAGGCTGCCCGTGATTGACCAGCCCAATGATTCCTTCCGTCAGGCCATCGCCTTTGTCCGCCTGCAGACTGGTCGGAATCAGCGTCGCATAACCCCAACCTAGCGCCAGTACTTGCTGCTGCCAGCTTGGTCCCTTGCCGATAAATTCGGCCCATTGCTCCGCCGTAAAGTGAGATCGGAGCGCTTCTAACGTCTTGGCGCTCCAGCCCAGTTCCATCATCACCGGAACAGGACCGCGAGTTTTTACCGGCGTCGTTAAGGTCAACTCGATATCAACTTTGATCTGCGGGTACGCGGCATTGTCTACGTGACCCAGGAGATTCTTGGTGATCACGGGTACACCGTACTTCTCCTCTTTCGTGCTGCCCGCCACTTCCCAATTGACGCGCGGAGTGGTCTTAGGCACTCGCCCAAAAACTTCGCGATCGAACTCTTCTACGATTTCCGGCCGCCGCAGCTTCCACCACGTTTCCCCGCTGTTCACCTGTTTTCCATTCTTGAATAGCAAAGGATCAGGCAACGCGTAGGGCGGCACTTTCGACTGGTCCACGTTCGCCGCATCCGGCGCCTTCGGGTCCCCACTCGGGCCGGGCCGCAATGAAGTGATATGGAGAAGTTCCATCAGCCTTTGGTGATCCTGTTCGGCCGTCAGCCGAACGGGTCCTGTATGTGATGCGGAAGCTTGCGCAGAGATCGCCGGTGGAACTCCAACGCAGCCCAATAGCAATGCAACCAGCCTCATGAACTTGCTTGAACGTTCACGAACTGCGGCCTGCATTTCTCCTCCTCCCCCTGCTGCGGATCCAACGAATCACATTCGCCGATGTTGTTCCCTCTGACCGATTCCACTGGTTAGACCGAGGTTGTCGGCGTAAGAGTCGAAACGGAACACGATTCTAAGAGTCTAGTTTTTATCAGGTATTAGGCACGCATTGAACCGGCTTAACGGCAAAAATAGTACACGGATTGATGTTTGCGCCAAAGTTGATTCCTATGGGTAAAATAGATTTTGCAGTTACCTAATTTCCCGGGTGAACGGTTCCATGGGTGACGAAAGCGCAAAGAGAGCAGCAGAGGAGTATCTGGCGGCCAAGCTGTCAGCCGAAACGCAAGGTGAAGAGAATAAGCTCAATCGGGAAGCGGCCGAACGGCTGGCGACCTCGGTCTGGAAGCGCATGGCCGATACGGTAGTCGCAAGATGCAAGGAGTGGAACGAGGTCGCAGGAGAACAAGTGCTGACTTGCCGCGAAACAATGTTGGGTGACCTTCGAATCTTGTGCGCGGGGCGTCCGCATCAGCTGGTCGTTCACTTTGACTCCCGTAAACTGCTGATCGTCCTGAAGAATTCTGCGCGACTCTCGCATGAAACCGACATGATTCTGCTGGTTGAAGGTTATTCGACGGACAGTGGGCGCTCGGCCCGGCTGATGCGGAACGATGAGCCTGTCAACTTGGATATGCTGCTAGTGGGAGAACTCCGGGTATTGGCTGGACTGAGCCGCCGTTCGTAGACAATGGGGCGGGTAGGCAGGCAAGTTAGCACATCGGGCGGAAGCGTGTGAGAGAGGAATCGATCGCTAACTCTACGCGTCCAGTGCTATCAGGCGTTGCACATACGCTTCGACCGCTGAACGGCACATATAGTACAGGAGCGCCTGCCCGAGAGCAGCCAAGAACGTCGACCAGCGCGGAATTGCGACTTGTCCGACAAGGGCTACAAGGGCTACGTTAAGCGTGCAGGAAGCTCTGATAGGCCAGCAGTGCTCCTAAGGCCATAAGTGCCAAAAACAGAGAGGAAATCCAGAACATCAATTCCCAGTTGAACACGCGGGCCCGCTTCCAGACACCCATCTCTTCCTCCCTTTCCGCCTCATGTAGTCTTTTGCAGCTTCCAGCACGTGGCCTGGAGCGTACGAGGCGAAGCCGGTGCAGGGCAATGGAGCTGTGGTATCAAATTGGGCGGGGTACTCCGGTTCCAGGACTACATTCTCAGGACTCGCATGGAGGGAAGGATTGCTGGGGGCGGACTAAATCCTCAAGCACGCAACTGCCGCCCGGCGACCGTCACCCGGCCAACTGCCTGCTTGCACCACTCCGCCGTTCGCCGTGCTCTTCGTGCGCCTCAGATAAAGCACGCATCGGATCCATTTAGACAGGAGTTAACAACAGCCCAATAACTGCCGCATGTTGCGCTTGAAGCG
>DASSYL010000263.1:0-2562 GCA_035703315.1 Candidatus Acidiferrum sp.
TTGAGAGTTTTCTGAAGACAAAGTATTCCTACACGCTCGACTTAACGGGAAAGCCGGGAAAAGATCCGCTGGCGCATTTCCTGTTCGAAACACGGGCTGGGCACTGCGAGTATTTTGCTTCGGCCATGACCGTAATGTTGCTCACTTTGGGAATTCCCTCGCGCGAAGTGAACGGATTTCTGCCGGGCGAGTATAACGATCTGGGCGGCGATTACATTGTGCGCGCCAGCGATGCCCACAGTTGGGTAGAAGCGTATTTCCCCGGCAACGGCTGGATCGTTTTTGATCCGACCCCGGCAGCGCCAGCGGTCTCAATGACTTTGTTCAAGCGCATTTCACAATTTGCGGATTGGGCGGAACTGACCTGGAACGACTGGGTCATCGGCTACGACTTCGCGCACCAGACGGCGCTGGCCCAGACCGTGCAAATGCGATCGCGCAACTGGCGAGAGGTAGCGGCTTCATGGTTCAGCCGGAAACAGCAAAACTTCAGGAGCCGACTGAGCGGATGGCAATTGCAGCACCAGGCCCTTAGCTTTGCGCTGCCCGTTCTTCTAATCGGTCTCTTGATAGCACTACGCTACGGACGGATCGCAGATTTGTTGGCGCGGCTTAGGATTTCGCTGCAAGGGAAAGGCAAGAACGCCGGCACGATACGTATCATCATGGCTTCCCGTTTGTATCAGGAAATGCTGCAACTGATGAAGCGGCACGGTTATTCGCGAAGCGATGCACAAACGGCGTTTGAGTTCGCCGACGCCGTAGACAGGCCGGGCCTCAACACCAGTGTGAAAGAGTTCACCCGCCTCTACGCCGAAGCGCGCTTCGGCGGCGCCGCCGGCGACATTCCGCGCCTGCAACAGCTCCTCGGAGCCATCCGCGCGGAACTCCGTACGCGTTAACCATACAATTCGGTACCGGCGTTCCGAAATCCTTACTTCGTCTTGCGCCCTCGCGCCACCAATCAACCTCCGAAGTTCCGCATGCTACAATTGAGAGTTGCGAAAAGGCGCAATTTCCCGCATGCCAAAGGTTGGTTTCGTCAGTCTGGGCTGCCCCAAGAACCTCGTCGACAGTGAGGTGATGATGGGTGTGCTCGCTCGGGACGGCTTCGAAATAACGCCTCGGGCCGACGAAGCCGACGTACTGGTTGTAAATACCTGCAGCTTCATCGAGCCTGCACAAAAAGAATCCGTTGACGCCATTCTGGAAATGGCCGAGCACAAGAAATTCGGCGCTGCGAAAAAGTTGATCGTCGCTGGCTGCCTCGTGGAACGCTACCGCGACCAGATCCTTTCGCAAATTCCGGAAGTCGATGCGGTAGTCGGCACCGGCGAGGTCGAGCGCATTCTCGAAGCCGTACGCGGCGACCTGCGGGTGCTGCCGGCCGAGCCGCCCGCTTTCCTCTATCACGACCTCACGCCGCGGATCCTCACCACGCCGAAGCACGCTGCCTACATCAAGATCGCCGAAGGCTGCGACCATCCCTGCACGTTCTGCATCATTCCGCAGCTGCGTGGGAAATTCCGCAGCCGCCGGTTTGAATCGGTGGTTCGCGAAGCGGAAAACCTTGCTGCCAACGGAACTCGAGAGATTACTCTGATTGGACAGGACACGACTTCTTACGGCGAAGATTTGGGCCTGCGCGACGGACTCGCCCAGTTGCTCGCGGCACTTGCGGGCGTAGACGATCTGCTTTGGGTCCGCTTCCTGTATGCCTATCCGAACCGCGTAACGCAGCAATTGCTAGACACCCTTGCGTCGCACCCACGTCTTGCTAAGTACATGGACATGCCGTTGCAGCACGCCAGCCGCAATGTTCTGGCGCGAATGAAGCGCGGCGCGCACGGCGATGCCTTTCTGAAACTCCTGGAACGCATCCGCACCACCGTACCTGGCGTAACGCTGCGCACTTCTTTTATCGTTGGTTTCCCGGGCGAGACCGAAAAAGATTTCGATGAATTGTGCGACTTCGTGCGCGCCGGCCAATTCGACTGGTTGGGCGTGTTCGAGTATTCGGACGTGGACTACGCCGGCAGTTTCGCGCTCGATGGAAAAGTGGAAGCCGAAGTCATTACCGACCGCCGTAACCGGCTGATGGCCATCCAAAAGAAAATTTCGCGCGAGAGCCTGCGCCGCTGGAAAGGCCGCAAGGAAACAGCATTGTTGGATGGCCCGTCGCAGGAAAATCCCATGGTCTGGGAGGCGCGCTTGCAAGGAATGGCGCCCGAGATTGACGGCAAGCTATATCTGACCGACATCGAACTCCCGGATGGCCGGCTCGCGGACACTGGCGACGCAGTTCGAGTGGAAATCACCAAGACCGATGCCTACGACCTTATTGGCAAAGTCGTTGAAATTTTGCCGCACCCGGGAATCCGACCGCTCCAAGCCTCGCGACTACCGGCGAAACAAGCTCACGAAACGCTGCATCGCATCACAACGGGAGCGCCGCTGCGCGTTTTGCGATAAGCTTGCGCCATGAGGCATCGCTGCCCCATCTGCAAATCCGCCACGGACTCGGACTTCCACGCCGACTTTCCTTTTTGCAGCGAGCGCTGC
>DASSYL010000391.1:0-12020 GCA_035703315.1 Candidatus Acidiferrum sp.
TTCGCTGCCGCTCGAAATCGGTGGCGTGGACTACCGCCCGGTCAACGCCGGAGCGTATCTTCCCGAAGCCGACCTGCCTAAAATCAAAACCGTCTTCTGGCACAACAATATCACCGCCTTCGCGCCGATTTTGGAAGTCCAGGTTCAGACCTGGTCGCCCTCCTCCCGACACCTTTCTTCACCTGCGGTTTTGGACAATGCAAGCGTGATTGGGACCTGGGCCGACCAATCGGTTTCTCTGAAAGATGGTTCCACATTCCAAACCGGCGTTGCTAAGACAAATCCATGGTGGAAGACGGAAGGGCATTGGTTTGTAGACAATTCCACGCAATCCGTCGTCGGCTCTCGATTTGCGGAAAAGAATGGAATAAAAGTCGGAGACAAGATCAATGTAAGTGCCGATGGCCAGCATTGGATGTCAGTGACAGCAACCGGTGTATTGAGTTCCGGGGGACCCGAGGACGACGCCATCATCGTTCCCTTGCCGATCGCACAGCAATTGGCGAATAAGCCGGGTGAATATCGCAAGCTGTATGTCTCGGCGCTGACCAAGCCGGAAGACGATTTTGCGCGGCGCGACCCGAAGACTATGAATCCGGACGAATTGGAACGCTGGTCGTGCTCGCCGTACGTTTCTTCGATTGCCTATTCGATCAAACAGGTTTTGCCCGGATCGGATGTGCGCGTGATTCACCGCGTGGCCGACGGTGAAGGCAAAATTCTAACGCGCGTGCGCATGCTGCTGTGGCTCGTAACGTTCGCCTCGCTGCTGGCGGCGGCGCTGGCAGTGGGCGCATCCTCCGCGGCGTCGGTGATCGAACGCCGCGTGGAAATCGGCTTGATGAAGGCGCTCGGAGCCGGCTCTGGCATGGTCGGCTGGCTGCTTGCCGCCGAACAGCTCCTGCTCGCGCTCGTCGGCGGCTCGATTGGCTATGGAGTTGGACTGCTCCTGGCCCGCGTTCTCGGTACAAAAATTTTTGGCGTTCCACCCGCGCCGTCGTTCCTGGTGCTGGGGATCGTCCTGGTGCTAGCTGCGGGCGTGACGCTGCTGGGCAGCGCGTTGCCCCTGCGCCGCGCCGCGAACTACGATCCCGCGCCGATTCTTCGAGGCGAATGATGGGGAGTGAGCGAACAGCGAGCGGAGAACAGCGAACAGTGCCGGACCGGCGCTCGGTCAATCGCAGCATGTTCTGGCGCGTCTTGCGCCGCTCGGTTTTTGCCAACCGTGCCCGCCTCCTGGTTATCTTGCTGGCACTCGGCGCCGGCGCCGCCATCACAGCCGCCCTGCTCAATCTTCAAGTAGACGCGAAGCGTCGCATTACCGCGGAATTCCGTTCCTTCGGCGCGAACATCACAATTGTTCCCCGAAACGGAGAGCGGGGAAACGCAATGCCGGAATCGGTTTCAAATGTGATTCCTACCTCGACCCCTCTCGGTCCGATCTCGCGAATCGCTCTTCTCCCCGTGGTTGCCGAAGTTACTCCGGTGAAATTCGATCGGGAAACTCAACCGGTTGACGTCAGTGACCTTGGCAAAGCGCTGCCTGCGGTAGTGAATGGAGAGACTTCCACACGGCAGGACTTCGATGAGGTGTACCCATCAAAGATTGTGTTTGCGGCGAAAACCGTTCATCTTGACTTCAACGACTGTTCATTGGGCAAACGATTAGCCGAGAAACTCGGCGTGAACAGTTACCAGCCGCTGAGGATAAAGGTTGGCCAGTCCTTCGAGTACTGTCTCGTTTCCAGAATTAGGGAATTTGGAAGCGCGCTTGATGAACAAGCCTTTGTCGACTTGGCGCTGATTCACAAACTTACAAACACGTTCGGTCAAATTGGTTTGATCCAGCTGCGCATTCCGGGTACGCCTGAACAGGTCGCGGAAACCGTAAGTACCCTGCAGCGGAAACTGAAGGATGCCGAGGTTCGGCCGATTCGGCAGTTCACGGAGGGAGAGGCGCGGCTGTACGGCAAGATTTCAGGCGTGTTGACGGCCACAGTCGCGGTAGTGCTGGTGTTGACTGCATTGTGCGTGATGGCGGCGATGACCAACATCGCCGCGGAGCGCAAGAACGATGTTGGCTTGATGAAAGCGATTGGCGGATCGGTGCGACGCGTGCTACGGATTTTTCTGGCGGAGGCAGCGCTGCTGGGGCTGGCGGCGGGATTGCTGGGCGCTGCAGCAGGAATGGCGCTTTCGATTGGGCTTGGCAAAGCGGTGTTTGGCGTAGCCGCCCAGCCACGGCTCATCGTGTATCCTGTTTCTGTGGCACTCATCGTCATCGTTGCGATTCTTGCAGCATATCCGTTGCGCCGACTGGTCCACATTCGTCCGGCATCCGTGTTCCGAGGCGAAGAATGAGCGCGCACAAAACCATCGCGGAGAGCGTCGCGCCGCGCCAGGCGACACAAGTTGAAATAAACACGCTCGGGAAGCAGTACGGCGCGCTGCGCGCGCTCGACGGCGTTTCGTTCAACATCACCGCCGGCGAATGGGTCGCGCTGATGGGGCCGTCCGGCTCCGGCAAGACCACTCTCATCAATATTCTCGGCGGACTCGACACGCTAACTTCCGGTCGTGTGGTCGTGGACGGCGTGGATCTCTCGCGCCTCGGGGAAAACCAGTTGGTGCGCTATCGCGCTGAAAAGATTGGCTTTGTCTTCCAACAGTTCCACTTGGTGCCCTACCTGAATGCCGTGGAAAACGTGATGCTGGCGCAGTATTTCCATTCCACGACCGACGAGGGCGAAGCTGCCGAAGCATTGAAGCGCGTCGGGCTCGGCGAGCGGCTCACCCATCTGCCCGCGCAACTCTCAGGCGGCGAACAGCAGCGTGTGGCCATCGCGCGAGCGCTGATCAACCACCCGAAGTTGATTCTTGCCGATGAGCCGACCGGCAATCTGGACGAAGCCAACGAACAGATCGTCATCAACTTGTTCCGCGATCTGCACAGGGCCGGTCACACCATCTTGATGGTCACGCACGATCCCGACATCGCTCGCCAAGCCGACCGCCGCATCGAGCTGGCGCACGGCCATCTTTCCTTTGACACTGCGCAGCACGGACCCAATCATCCGATGGCCTGCCCACTGGCCAACACCGATGATTGCTGCACCCCCGTTTCCGCCGATGACGAAATTCGCGTTGACCATCTGCTCGAACAAATCTGGATTTTTGGCGAGGAAGGGAAGCCCGCTCAACCGGAATTGCTGCGTGTCGAAGGGCCGGCGGGGCAACTTCCCATTGTCGGCTCCGAAACGACGCCATCGCGGCTGCTGGCGCGCATGGCCGATTCGCGGCTGGTGGAGTTTTCCGCGGAACGCGGTGGAAACGGCCATTCCAACAATGGAAACGATGGGGCCCGCAACGGCGAAGTACGACTAACCGAAGCTGGCTCGCGCCGCGCGCGCGACGTCGTGCGCAGGCACCGGCTGGCAGAACGCCTGTTTACGGACACCTTCGCGATCGAAGACGCCGAAGCCCATCAACAAGCCTGCCGCTTCGAGCACATTATCACGCCCGAGCTCGATCAGCGCATCTGCTCGTTCTTGGGCCATCCGAAAACTTGCCCGCACGGCAATCCCATCCCCCCCGGCCCCTGTTGCGAGGAGAGATTGAAGTCTTAAGCCCAACCCAAAATGCCCGTTCCCGTTGACCTGCGCCGCAAGCCCGCCAGCGTGAAGATTCACGTGAGCAACGGAGCCGGTGTGGACATCACCTGGTCCGACGGCCACGCCAGCCACTTCGATTTTCTCTATTTGCGCGATCACTGCCCCTGCGCCACCTGCAACGACGAGCGCGCCAAGAAGGAATCGCTGGCGGACTCCTCGCCGGCCTTCGCATCCTCGCCCGCGCTGCCTATGTTCAAGCCCAAGCCCAAAGCGCAGTCCGCGCAAGCGGTAGGCCAGTACGCCATCCAGATTTCCTTTTCCGACGGCCACTCCACTGGCATCTACTCGTACGATTTGCTGCGCTCGATTTGCCCCTGCCGGGAATGCACCGCGCTCCTGAAGTAGCGTCTGGCTTGTCAGCCGGCGCTCCCTGTGAAATCCTCTCGAAATTCCATTTTGCCGAATTCTCTGGCGAGGTGACCGATGGCTTGCGACGCACGCGAGTTGAAACATGTACCGCTGTTTGCCCTATTGGACGACGACGAGGCAGCAGTCCTGGCCTCGCAGGTCGAGATCAAGAAGTTCGTTCCGCACCAGCGGATTTACAAAATTGGTGACACCGACGGCCACGCGTATGTCATGGTCAGCGGAAAGGTGCGCGTTACCACGGTGGACAAAGACCACCAGGAAGTCGTGATCGACGAGCCGGAACACGGTGAATTTTTCGGATTTGCTTCTATGTTGGAAGGCACCCCGCATCAAACCAACGCGGTTGCTGCTGAAGAAACGACATGCCTCGAAGTAGACCGCAAAGACATCGCGGTTTTGCTCCAGCGCAAGCCCCTGGCCGGCATGGACATGCTCACCGTGCTGGGCAAACAATTTCACGCCTCGCAACAACTGGTGCGCCTGCGCGCGCTACACAATCCCAACGAGATCATCGAAAAAGACGCGACGTTTGGGGAACGTGTCGCCGACGCGGTTGCAGCTTTCGGCGGCTCCTGGACTTTCATCATCGCGTTTTTGGTGGCTCTTTTGGCCTACTCTGGACTGAGCTTGTATAAGGGCAAAACCTCGTGGGATCCCTATCCCTTCATTCTGTTGAACCTGTTCCTTTCCATGCTCGCCGCCATTCAAGCCCCGGTCATCATGATGAGCCAGAACCGCCAGGATACGAAAGATCGTCTGCGCGGCGAACTGGACTACGACGTCAACCGCCGCGCCGAAGCGGAAATCCAGGGCCTTTCGCGGAAGCTCAACGCGCTGGACGACAAGATTGCGGATATTCACAATCATCTGCATTCCGGCAAACCTATCGCCGGCTCTCCGCCCCTTCCGCGCGCTTGATGTAGAACAATGTCGAATCGTAGGTTCCCGCGCCTTCCGTGACATTTTCGTGACCACTGGCTAAATTTTTCCTCTTGTTCATTTGTATCGCGCTACTCTCGTTGCTGCCCATCCCCCGGAAGGTGTGCCCATGTCCGTTGAACGCCGCCGCGCAGTACGAATTCCTTTTGTGGCTTCGGCCGAAATTATCGACGACGAAGAAAACACGCGCACTTCATCGCAAGTTTCCGACCTTAGCCTGCATGGCTGCTGTGTGAAGGCGTCCAATCCGTTTCCCGTCGGTACCAGCGTCACCATTGAAATTTATCGCGATGCCGATTTCCTGGAAGCGCCCGCTACCGTCGCTTACTTCACGCCGCAAAAAGCTATGGGTCTGGCTTTCACCAGCATTGAACCGCGCTTCGCCGCCATTCTCAAAAAGTGGCTGGCCACCACCTCCGTTCCCAAAACGCTTACCCATTGATTTGAATCCCCGCCGGAAACACGCTTCGCGCGCTGGCTGGACTTCACCCGGCAAATTTGCGAGCATTTTAGCCTGCAGGTTTTTACAGCCCTTACATGAGCACTACCCCCAATAGCCCCGCGGCTGCGGTCGGCCGCGGCAACGGAATTCCACGCGTCATCGTTGCCACGACTGCGCTCCTTACGTTCATCTCCTTCTGGCGCGCCGCGGCCATCGTTCTTAACGACTTGGCTTCTTCCGCTTACTACGCCGGCGGCGAAGCCGAGGGCTACATCGGCAAGACCGCTCCGTGGTTCATCCTGGCCATCATGCTTTTCTCCTACGCGGTCCGCGCCGTGTACGTGGAAAGCTGCAGCATGTTTGTCCGAGGCGGCGTCTACCGCGCCGTAAAGCAATCGCTCGGCGCGACACTCGCCAAGTTCAGCGTCTCCGCGCTGATGTTTGACTACATCTTGACGGGCCCCATCAGCGGCGTTTCCGCCGGCCAATATTTGGGCGGCTTGCTCAGCGAGCTGCTCCCCTACGCCCACCTCACCACGGGCCCGCTTTCCCCACGCACCATCGACGTGATTGCCGCCAGCTTCGCCATCATCATCACCGTCTATTTCTGGTGGGAGAACACCAAGGGCATCCCGGAATCCAGCGAAAAAGCCCTCAAAATCATGAAGCTGGTCACGGTGATGGTGGTGCTGCTGATCGGCTGGTGTGTCTACACCATCGTTGTCCGCCGCCCGTCCTTGCCGCCCTTCCCTTATCCGCACAATTTGCATCTCACGACTGCTTCCTTGGGCTGGCTGGCGCACAGCTCGTTGCCGCACATGTTCGGCATCGTCGCGATCTTTATCGCGCTGGGCCACTCCGTACTGGCCATGAGCGGCGAAGAATCGCTGGCGCAGGTCTATCGCGAAATCGAAAGCCCGAAACTGGTCAATCTGAAAAAAGCCGGCCTGGTAATTTTTGCTTACAGCATGATCTTCACTTCGCTGGTCTCTTTCTTCGCGGTGATGATCATTCCGGACGATGTCCGCCAAGGCTTCCTTGAAAACCTGATCGGCGGCCTGGCCATGAGCCTCGAGGGTCCGTTCCTCTTACGCCTGATCTTCCACGCCTTTGTCGTCGTAGTTGGCGCCGTCATCTTGGCCGGCGCCGTGAACACCGCCATCGTCGGCTCCAACGGCGTCCTCAACCGCGTTTCAGAAGATGGCGTGCTCAGCGACTGGTTTCGCCAGCCGCACCCGCGTTTCGGCACCAGCTATCGCATCATCAACATCATCGTTATCCTCCAGATACTCACCATCCTGATTAGCCACGGCGATGTAACTTTTCTGGCGAACCTGTATGCCTTCGGCGTGATTTGGAGCTTCGCGATGAACGGCCTCGCCGTCTTCGTGCTCCGCTACACCAACCCCGGCCAGCGCGAATTCCAGGTGCCGCTGAATTTCACCATCGGCAAAACGCAGTTTCCGCTAGGTCTCGGCCTCATTACTCTCACTTTGTTTCTCATTGCCTTCGTCAACTTGTTTACCAAGCCGGTCGCAACCATCGCCGGCGGCGTCTTCTCCGTCATCCTCTATGTCGTCTTCACGATTTCTGAACGACGCGCACGCAACACGGGTGTTGCTCATGTGGAGATGGACCAGTTCAACCTCGAAATAGAGGGCGAACTTACTCCCGAAGCCGTAGGCGCCAAGCCCGGCAACATCCTCGTGCTGGTCAGCAATCATTTCAATATGTACCACCTGGGGAATGTGCTTGACCGCGTGAAGCCTGGCCGACGCGACGTGGTCGTCCTCCATGTGCGCATCCTCCGCCGCACGCCCTCCGGCGAACAGGAGTTCGAAGCCGATCAACTCTTCGGCAGCATCGAGCAGCATCTGTTCTCGCAGGCGCTATCTATGGCGGAAAAGCGCGGCAAGTCCATTCGCCTGGCGGTCGTCGCGGCCAATGACTTGTGGGACGGTATTCTCCGTGCTGGCCACGGCTTGCAATCTTCCACCATCGTAGTGGGAACTTCGGGAAAGTGGCAGAGCGAAGAGCAGGCCCGCCAAATCGGCGAAGCGTGGGAAAAACTTCCCGACCCCAAGCCGCAATTCAATCTGGAAGTTCATTTGCCAAATGGCGATAAGGTCTACAAAGTGCTGGGCCCGCACGCGCCGAACCTTACTGCCAACGAAGTCAACCTGCTGCACCGTCTCTGGTTGCGCTTCAGCGACAATGTCGCGCCCGAAGAGTTACACCACCACGACGTCGTTCATTTCGCTCTGGAAGAATTGAAAAAGGATCTCGACGAGGGCAGGGAAGACCAGCTTCGCGAACGCCTTCTGGCTCACCTGCGTTCCAACCGCAGTAAGAAATCCCCCGGCAGCTGATCGCTTTCTTCGTGTAGTAGCCACGTTCTGAGGCGGGCGCCCTTCTGCCGCCCTCTCTCTACACCGCGGACGTGCAATGCCCGCACTTCTTCGCCGCTACCGGAATCGGCATAGCGCACTGCGGACAATCCTTCGTCGTCGGCGCAGCCGCGGGCGCCGGCTTCACCACCCATCGGTTCACCATCCGCAGCAACAGAAAAATCGCAAACGCCACGATCAAAAAATTCACGATCGTATTCAGAAATAATCCGTAATTCAACGTAGCCGCGCCGTGTGCCTTGGCTTCAGCAATCGTCGCATAGTGCGTTTCGCTCAAATTGATGAACAAATTCGAAAAATCCACGTGCCCAAGTCCCCGTCCGATTGGCGGCATGATCACATCATCCACCAACGATGACACAATCTTGCCGAAGGCCGCGCCGATGATGATGCCCACGGCCATGTCCAGCACATTTCCTCGCATCGCAAATTCTTTGAATTCCTTCAGCATGCCGGATCTCCTTTTTCCGCGGAACTTGAGGCGCGGGCGTACGCCGGAAAACTGCCTAGTTTCGCTGAAACACTAACGCGGAACCCGCTAGTCCGCGCAAGAAGAGAAGCACTCCGGCCACGGCAAGCAGCCGCCCAACCCAGGCAAAGGGAACGCGCGAAATCACCGCCATCACTACGCCCAGCAGCAGCATCGAAATCCCCCGCGTCCAGTCTTCCCACCGCGACCAGAATTTTCCCGGCCGGTATAGCGCACGCGCGCCCCACAGCAGAATGGCGATGCTCAGAATCAGCCACGCTGGCCGCCGCCGATCAAAGAAAATATGCCCGGTCAGCCCAAGCCACACAATCAGCCCGCCAAGCAGCATGAAAATGAACTCGATCAACACTCGCAACACCTTGTCTGGCGTCAGCATAAAAATGTAGCGGCGGCTTTATGCCGCCGCTTTAGGCTCCAGAAAGCACGAAAATATACTTCGAACCGGCTATGGTACGCGCTCGATTTTTACATGATTGATGGCCACCGGAGTATTGGGGCGGTCGCTCCGGTCGCGCGGCAGAGTGGAAATCTTGTTCGCTACGTCCTGCCCCTCCACCACTTCTCCAAAAATCGTGTGCCGGTTGTCCAGCCAGGGTGTCGCCGCCACCGTAATAAAAAACTGGCTTCCATTGGTGTTGGGTCCGGAATTCGCCATCGACAGTTTCCCCGGCTTGGCATGCTTCAGGGATGGATGAAATTCATCAGCAAACTTATAGCCCGGCCCGCCCATGCCCGAGCCGTGCGGGCATCCGCCCTGAATCATGAAATCTGGAATCACGCGGTGGAAAATCAGCCCGTCATAAAACGGCCGCTTTTCTTTCTTCCCGGTCTTTTCGTTCGTGAATTCCTTGGTCCCTTCCGCCAGGCCGACGAAATTCTCCACGGTCTTCGGAGCTTCCTTCTCCAGCAGCTTGATCACAATATTTCCCTGCGAAGTTTCAAAAATAGCGTACGTGCCTGCGGGACGAGTCATGCGTTCTCCTTAAATGTTGCGGCAATTTCATCGTACATGACTCACCAAGGTCCGCGCTATGGTGAGCTCCGGTTGTCCACCGGGTCTCCAAAGCCTTCATACGGAATTGGATTATGGAATCTCGCCACAATTCCTTTGGGCCCTGCGCCCCACATCCCGTGCCTGCCGTCCGGTGTCAGCGCATTCAAGGAGACGGGATCGGTGGGTTTCCAATGTGCGCCCGAATCCGCGCTCAAGTCGGTACCGTTGGTGCCCACGGCAACATAGGAACCCCGATCAAACATGGCCACAGCGGAGCGGAATCCGCCCGAACGGCCTTCCGCCGCGCGCCATGTCGCTCCGCCATCCTGCGAATACGCGGCCGCGTTATCCGAATTCCCCGGCTCGCGGTAGTTGCCGCCAACCACCACGATCGCCTTGTCATCCACAGCGACGGAGAATGCGCCGGAAGATTCATTCCCGTTGGCCAGCGGAACCTCCGCCGTCTTCCACGTTCGTCCCGCATCCGCTGAGTGAAAAACACGCGCTGCCGGTCCGCCTGTCACGAAGTAAATGCCGCTATCGCGGTCAATCGCCAGGCAGGAATTGCCGGCGGCGAAGGCGCCCTCTTTCGGTAGGGCAGGGGGCAAGCCGTCCGCGGGCAACGCTTCCCACCGCCTCCCATCCAGCGTGCGCAGAACGACGAATTTCCCTTCGATCGGATCGCCGAGCGCGTAGCATTCCTTTTCCGACAAGCACGCGATCGCATCCAGGAAAAATTCCTTGCGCGGATCGGAATACTGCAGTTCCCAGAACGCGCCCCCGCTGCTGGTCTTGTAGATCCGCGATTTTTCGCCTTCGCCGCTGGCCATCAGATACGCCGTCGAACCGTCAAACGCCACGATGCCGCGGAAATCGAGCTGCTCGCCTCCATTAACCGTCAGGCGCTTCCAGCGTTTACCTTGGTCCTGTGAAACAAGCACCGTGCCGTTCGAGCCCGCCGCCCACACCACCGGTTTGCCGAGAACGGTTCCGTTTAAAGAGCCCGCGCTGATCGCGCGCAAATTCGAGTCCACGCCCGATGTAACAACCTCCCACACCTGTGCGTCCAGTCCAGTCACACCAAAAACCACCAGGCAAATCAGGCGTAACAACAGGGATATCCGGCTGGCCATGCGGGCATTCTAGCAGTCATCCATCGCGTCACAAACGAAACGCAATCTTTGAACTTCCCATGCCAAATCAAGAACGCGGGCACCGCGGGTGAAATTCCCGCTCGATGCCCGCGCGTTAACCGTTGAGTTCGCGGTTTAGTTTGCCGCCAACGTCGTGGAAGCGGTGATCCCGCTGTGATTCACTCCGATGGTTGTGGTCCCGGTCGTCTTGGTCGTCGCTAGTCCCGCATTTACCGGAGCGTTGGCGATCGTCGCCACCGACGAACTCGTCGAACTCCAGTGCGAGTTGATGCTCACATCCTGCGTCGTGTTGTCGCTGAAGGTGCCCAGCGCGATGAACTGCTGCGTCCCTCCGTGCGCCACCGTTGGATTGGCCGGCGTGATGTCCACCGACACTAGCGTCCCCGTCCCGATGGTCACCGAAGTTGAGCCTGTTACGCCAGAGGCCGATGCCGTAACTGTCAGCGTACCGGCTCTCTTTGCGTGCAAGATTCCGTTGCTCCGCATGTTCGCCAGGTTGTTCTTTGAGGAGCGCCACGTCACGTTGGTCAGGATCGCGGTGCTGCCGTCGCTGTAATGTCCCGTCGCTGTGAACTTCAACGACGTGCCTTTCTGCACTCGTCCATTCGCCGGCGAAATCGTAATCGAAACCAGCTTCACGTTCGAAACGGTCAGCGTCATGGAGCTGTTCACCGAGCCCAGCATCGCCGTAATCGTCGTGCTTCCCGTCGAAAGGCTGGTGACCAGTCCAAGGTTGGTGATCGTCGCCACAGTGGGTGTCGACGAACTCCACAGGACTGACTGTGTCATGTCTTGTGTGGAGTTGTCGCTGAACGTTCCGGTCGCGCTGAACTGTTTCGTCGCGTCGTCCGGCATCGAGGAATTTGGCGGTGTGATGGCCAGAGAAACTAGCGTCGCCGTGCTCACCGTGACCGAGGTGCTCGCGGAAACCGTCCCCGATACTACGCTGACCGTCGAAGTCCCCGGTGCGAAGGCAATGCCCAGACCGCTGGCATCCAACTTCAGCACGCTCGTAGAACTCGACGACCACAACGCCGACGTGAGCACCTGCGTGCTTCCGTCGTCGAAATTGCCCACCGCTGTAAACTGTTGTCGCGTACCGGAAGCCATGGTCACATCGGTCGGCGTCAGCGTAATAGTTTGCAAGTGCGCCGCAACCACGGTGATCACCGAAGAATCCGTAAACGTTCCGACGGTCGCCGTAATGGTCGTTGTACCGGCCGCCAGCGTTGTCGCCAATCCGTTGCCGTCGATGGTTGCCACGGTCGTGCTCGAGGAAGTCCACGTAACGCCCGTCGCCAAATCTTGAATGGACCCGTCGCTGTAAATCGCCGACGCCGTGTACTGCTCGCCCACTCCGATAGCCAGCGTCATATCGTCCGGCGTCACCGAAATCGACGTGATGGTCGGTGCGGTAACCGTCACGGACGTGGAGCCGATCACCGAACCTAGCGTCGCGGTGATGGTCGAGGATCCCGCGGCAACTCCCTGAACCAAACCGGCGCTGCTCACCGTAGCGTTCGCAATCGTGGAAGACGTCCAGTTGACCAGAT
>DASSYL010000533.1:0-6316 GCA_035703315.1 Candidatus Acidiferrum sp.
GTTTCATACGCCAGAAGGCGAAGTGCGGGTGCGGGCGACGGTGCGCAACGTGAAACCAGGCAAAGGAATGGGCCTGGCGATTACCTCGATGGAACAGGATCACCGGGCGCGGCTATCGCGGTGGCTGCAGATTCTGGCGAAGCAGGCGGAAGCACAAGAAACTGCCGCCGCGCTCTAGCGATGTTAACCGCGAAACTTCAGGAAGCCAGCGGAGTCCAAGCCCATCGCACAATGAAAGTAGGGGCGCGAACGCTACCGGCTAGGAAGCGGGAGACGCCACAGCGGCCGAAGAGGCCATTCGGCTGATCTCGAGATTGCGGAAAACCCCGGCCTGCTCCGGTGAGACGAGAAGTTTGTCGACGAGGGTCTTGCGGTCGCGCGGGAAGTTTTGCACCAGCGAGACGGTGTTAAGCGAATGGCATATTGCGCAAGTCTGCAGATGCAACCGGTAATGGGCGAGTTTCTTACTGCCCGCAGCCAGCTTTTCGACGGAATTAATGCCATCGGACTCCAGGAGCGCTTGGAACTGAGCCGGGGCTGTCGACGGCGCAAAGTACAGGGAAACGTGTTCCCTGCACCAATCTCCGCAGCGTTCACAGAACGGACGGCGCTGTACCAAGGCAACCGCAGTGAGCACGCTGAAGCCCAGGACCAGCAGAGCCTCTGCGGTCCAGATGAACCACAGCATCGAGCCCTTAACCGCATGATTCTGGTCATAGCCCCAGGTGCCCGTTGCGTTTACGGCCACAATGGCGGCCCACAGTTTGGCAGGGTGGGTCATGGGCCAGACAAGGTTAAAGATCCAGCGGGAAGGATAGACCAGGTGCAAGATCCAAGCAGCCCAACTTAGGGCCAGACCAAAAAAGGCGCTGCAGGCTCCAACCGCGCCGGCCAGATGTTTGTTTCGAACTTTGCCCCAGCACATGGCAACGCCGCAGGCTGCTCCGATCAGTGCGCCGAAAGCGATTGGGCACAAGATGCGCAGTTTCTCGTGGTCGATGGAAAAGATGGCGTAGTCGTATAAAAAAGCCGCCGGAATGGCGACGAGAGATCCGAGGAGCAGGCCGAGTACCGGCCCTTCAGGAGCGGATTTTCCCGAGTGGCGATAGTGGTCCGACATTTTGGAGTCTCCGGAGCGGCAGCGGTCCAATCGGGTCAAGTTAGCATCCCGCGGATAGCGGCTGAAGATGACCCAGGACGTGGTACCGCATATAGATAACCTGACCGGCAGGACAGGTGCGTTTTTTAGAGTTGCCAGAGCAGGCAGAGCGATTGTCCATTGCGCCACATCAAAGTTTGGCAAGGCCGAGTCGGGTATAATCGTTGTTTGGGGAATTGGGGGAATAGCTGCATCTCTCTGGCATGGCGAAGCAAACTACACGAGTAAAAGCTGAACTTAAGACGAAGCTGCGGCGGAGGCTGCGGTTTTTGTGGACGCGCGCGCGCGAGCTGCGCATGATCGGGAAGGCGCTGGTGTCGACGAAGCATCCGATACTGGTGCACATCATTCCGATGCGTCGCTGCAACCTGGACTGCGGGTATTGCAATGAGTACGACCAAGTATCGAAGCCGGTGCCGATCGAAGAGATGAAGCGGCGGCTGGATTACCTGGCGGCGATGGGGACAACGATTATTACGATCAGCGGGGGCGAGCCGCTGATGCATCCGGAGCTGGAAGAGGTGATACGGCACATCCGCAAGCACGGGATGATTGCGGGGATGATCACCAATGGGTTTTTGTTGAGCAAGGAGCGAATCGCCAGCCTGAATGCGGCTGGGCTGGAGCACCTGCAAATCAGTATTGATAACGTGACGCCGGACGAAGTTTCCAAAAAAAGTTTGAAAACGCTGGATTCGCGGCTGGAGTGGCTGTCGGAGCACGCGATTTTTCAGGTGAACATCAATTCGGTGCTGGGCAGCGGCGTGAAGAATCCCGAGGATGCGCTGGCGATTGCGCACCGGGCGATTGAGCTGGGATTTACGAGCACAGTCGGAATTATTCACGATGGCATGGGGCAGCTGAAGGCGTTGAGCGATCGGCAGATCGAAATCTTTGAGGAGATTATGACGCTCGGGAAGCGATCGTTTTCGCGGTTTAACGATTTTCAGCACAATGTGGCGCGCGGAAAAGAGCATAACTGGCGATGCCGGTCGGGCTCGCGGTATTTGTATATTTGCGAGGATGGGCTGGTGCACTGGTGTTCGCAGCAGCGCGGGTATCCGGGGATTGCGCTGGCGCAATACACGCCGGAAATGCGGCACCGGGAATACTTGACGGACAAGTTTTGCGGTCCGCGGTGCACGGTGTCGTGCGTGCAGCAGGTGGGCATTCTGGATAACTGGCGGGATCCGCAGACGCTGAAGCCGATGCCGATGGCGCCGGTGGCGACAGCGGCGAGCGAGCTGGTACAGATCGGCAAGTGAAGCAAATCGCAGAGTTGCCCTTTGTTGCACAACGCGGCGCAACACGCGTTGACGCGACGAGCAGGCTTGCCAAAATAGAGGTATGCCCGTTCCCGCGATAGAAACAGAAAATCTTTCCAAAGAATACCCGCACGGATTTCTGCACCTGAAAAAGAAGACTTCGCTGGAAGGCTTGACCATGCAGGTCAAGGAAGGCGAAGTGTTTGGACTGCTCGGCCCGAATGGGGCGGGAAAGAGTACGACGATCAAACTCCTGATGGGGATCATTTTCCCTACGGCGGGGAGCGCGCGAATGCTCGGCAAGCTGGTGTCCGATGTGGCGATGCACCGCGACATCGGGTACTTGCCGGAGCAGCCGTATTTCTACGACTACCTGACTGCAACTGAAGTGTTGGATTATTTCGCGCAGTTCCATGGGTATAGCGCCGCGGAACGCAGAGAGCGCGTGCAGAAAATGCTGCGGAAGGTCGGATTGGAGACGGCGGGAAAAATCCAGCTGCGAAAATATTCGAAGGGGATGCTGCAGCGTGTCGGTTTGGCGCAGGCGATTCTGCACGATCCGAACCTGGTGATTCTGGACGAGCCGATGTCTGGACTGGATCCGGTCGGACGGCGTGAAGTGCGCGACATTATTCTGGAATTGAAAAAGGCGGGGAAGACGATCTTGTTTTCGACGCACATTTTACCGGACGCGGAGATGTTGTGCGATCGAGTGGGCGTGATTGCTGGGGGAAAGTTGCGCGGCGTTGGGGCGCCTGGCGCGATTGTAGGAGTGCAGGCGACGGGGATGGAAATTGCATTCGAGCTGCCGGAAGGCGTAGCGATGGCGGAGCAAATCCAGGGGAAAGCGGAAAAAACGGGCGCGGCTTACCGGATCGGCGTGAGCGAAAGCGAGTTGTACCGAACGTTGGAGGAATTGCAGGCGGCGGGAGCGAGGATCGTTTCGGTGACGCAGATCAAGCCGACACTGGAAGATTTTTTCATGGAACTAGTGGGGAAGGATCGTGCGCAAGCTTCGGCGGTGGAGGTAAGCGCGCAATGAGCCGCGTGCTGATTGTGGCGCGCAACACGTTTCGGGAAGCGGTGCGCGACCGCGTGCTGTATAACCTGCTTTTTTTTGCGCTGCTGATGATCGCGTCGGCGGTGATCGTCGGGCAAATCTCGATGGCGATCGAAACGGTGGTGATGATCAGCCTGGGGCTGAGCGCGATTTCATTGATCGGGCTGCTGATCGCGGTGTTTACGGGAGTGGGGCTGGTTTCGAAAGAGATTGACAAACGCACGCTGCACGCCGTGCTGGCAAGGCCGCTGCGACGGTGGGAATTCCTGCTGGGCAAGTTTGCGGGCCTGGCGGTGACCCTGGCCGTGAATACGGCCGCGATGACGGCGGGGTTGTTTGCGGCACTGTGGCTGGTGAAACACTCCCTGGAGCGCGGCGATGCGGTGGTGCTGGCTGCGGCGTATTTCATCTTGCTGAAGCTGATGCTGGTGGTGGCGCTGGCGATGTTGTTTTCGTGCTTCACGTCGCCGTTGCTAGCGATCCTCTTTACCGGCGGATTGTATCTGGCGGGCCTTTTCGTTTCCGAGCTGCGCAGCCTGCAGGTAACGACCTTAACGCCGCAGATGCAGAAATTTTTTGCGGTCCTATCTTACGTGCTGCCGAATTTTGGGAATTACGATGTGATGGGGGCGGCGGCGCACGGGCGAAAAATCGCGGGAATGCTGATCTTGCACAATACGCTGTACACGATCCTTTACTGCGCGATTGTGCTGGGCATTGCTGCCATGATTTTTTCGCGAAAGGATTTGAAGTGAAGGGCGGCAGAGCTGCGGCGTGGGTACTGTTGTTGTCGTTGCCGGTGGGATTTGCCGGCGTGTGGCGTTTGCAAGGGAAGATCGACGCAGCGCGCGACGCGATGCACCAAGAGGCTGACGAAGTGCTGGTGCGTTCGCCAAAGCTGATGAAAGTACTGACGGGCGAGTACGCGACACTCGCGGCGGACATTTACTGGACGCGGGCGGTTCAGTATTACGGCGGCAAACGACTGGGGCAGGATACCAATTTGGACAGTTTGTGGCCATTGCTGGATTTGGCTACGACGCTCGATCCACATTTGCTGCCGGCATATCGGTTTGGCGCGACGTTCCTGAGCCAGCCAGAACCGCGGGGAGCGGGCCGGCCCGATCTTGCGGTGAAACTGTTGGAGCGAGGGCTGGAAGCGAATCCAGAATATTGGCGCCTGAATCAAGACCTGGGGAACGTTTACTACCTGGAGGTAAGGGACTTTTCTAAAGCGGGAGACGCGTATCTAGAAGGCAGCAAAAAGCCGGGAGCGGCGTCATGGATGAAGGTGATGGCGGCAAGATTCCTGGAGGGCGAATCACGCGAGACGTCGGCGATGTTGTGGCGTGAAGTGTACGAGTCCAGCACGGACGAGAAGCTGAAGGAAAATGCGCGGATCAACTTGCAACTGCTACGCGCGGACGACGACATGGAGCACCTGAACGAGATTGCCCAGCAATTCGCAACGCGGGCGGGACGCCCACCGCATAGCATGAGAGAAATCATCCAAGCCGGGTTGATTAGCGGAGAGGCGCTTGATCCACTCGGCTATGCCTACGTCATCGGGGCGGGCGGCAAGGCGCGCATTTCGGAAAAGAGTCCACTGTTCAAGCAACAGACGATCTATCGGCGGCCACTGTAGCGATTGATAGTTATGGGGAATAGCCTTGTGCAAGAGATTCTCCGACCATGAGGGTCGCTTTGGCGGGAGCAGCTCTACTAGCGGCTCACTGACTTCTCCCGGAACGATGGCCTGCGACGCCGCAGGCGGAGCGTTTAGGCCGTAGTGGGGGGAGGAGCCAGTGAGGACGACGAGGTGTCATAGCGCGATCTCCCTGCGGCACTGGCGCGCTGCTACGAGGAATGCGCTAATCAGGAGATGGAACTACCGACCTTTCCTGCCATGCATTGCTGCCGGAAATCGTTCTATCGGACTTCGTCAGTGAACGCTCTCTTCCATTCGTGTCCGCGCAAGTCGAAAATGTTCTAAGGTGTGATCGCAGGCGCCGATACTTCGGTAACGCGAATCAACATCCCCAGCTTATTGTCATGTCAGCGGTCGGCGATGCAGAGGAGAGTCATCTGCGGATCGATGACCAGCTTTCCGGGATCGCGTTCGGAAACGAAATGGAATGAGGTTTCGGGGCCGCCGGCGATGATGCGGCCGAGATAAGCGCCGCTTGCAGTGTAAATCGGCACGGGCGCAACGAAGGAATCTGGCACTTCGGTTTGGCGCAATTTCCCCCGGACGGCGAAGCCCTTTTCCGTACGCCTGGTCGTATAGTCCAGCTTGTAATGAGGAATACCTGTGCCGCGAACCCAATCGGAGAAGAACCATTCCATGGAGCGGCGGCCCTCGATGGCCATGGCCGGGGTCATGATGGCTTCGAGTTCGCGCTGCAGGTCCATCGTCGAGAGCGCCTGGTAGGCATAGTTTTTTTGCAGGGTTAGGAGAAAAGAGATAAAGCGGGCATCGGGGTTCTTGGTTTTGGGTTCGCGCAACATTTCGCGAATCATGTGAAACACCCAAGTGCCCTTGCTGTAGACGACGGTTTCAAATCCGCCGGGCGTTTTTGAGGAGTCGAGACGACTGCCGAGGGTCAGGCCGCCGATATCCACAGGAGCGACATCAGCGGTGCCTTTTTCCAAAAGGCGCCTGCGGTAGCGGTCGAGCCACACACGCAAGCGGCGGTCGGGTTCTTTTTGGCTGTCGGCGAACAGTACCGCGAAATAGCTGGCCAGAGCCTCATCAATCCACTGATCGCGATAGCTGGACCATCCGACGACGTTGCCCCACCACTGATGGGCGACTTCATGAAAAGGAACCAG
>DASSYL010000017.1:0-4365 GCA_035703315.1 Candidatus Acidiferrum sp.
CATCCGGATCAACTGGTATTCGGGATGCGTACCCAGCGCAAAAAACCGGTTGGAATCGTCGGTGCCAGTGACGCTGCGAAACGCCACCGGGCCGTGTGTCAACTCGGTCGGCGGATGTTTGCGTGCAAAAATTCCAGCTGACTCGCGCGAAGCCCAGATGTTGGACGCCGAATCGACAACTTCGCGGAGTCGCGAATCTGACCCCGCTGTAAATAAAAAGTATCGGTCTTCGTTCGCCCACGCGCCCGTCGTGTCGTGAAGATCCGTGTTGGCATTCAGCAGCACGCGGCGCAAATTCTTGCCGTCGGCCCCGATTTCCCACATCTCATCCGTGGATTTGTCTGGATCGGTGACCGTAAACCGAATCCTTTTCCCGTCCTCGGACCAAACCGGCGAATGTGGCCTTCCGATGAATTTATGGATCACCGTCGCCCCGGAGCCGTCGCGGCGCACCGTCACCAACCGATCGCTTTGTGTGAACGCGATGAAATCCCCGGTCGGAGACCACGCCGCGTCGCTTCCCGTCACGTCACCTAAACGATGAGGAACCCCTCCATGCGCGGGCCAAATCCACAGCGGAATCGGATCATCCTCGTGAGCAAACGGGCCGATCAGCAGCTGGGTTCGATCCGGTGACAAGTCAAAGATGATGGTATTTTCAAAGGGTGACGGAAGCTTTTCGACGCTGCCTCCGTGAATGGACGTGGTCATCAGCGTCCATTGGCCGCCTTCGCGCGAAACAAAATAGAGACGCGCGCCATCCGACACAATTTGGCTGCCCGGCGCCACGCGGCCAGTGTGCGTAAGTTGCGTGATCTTGAGCACCTGTGGTTGAGGCACTGGCCAATACCGCCACACCAGCGTGCCAGCAAGAACGGTCGCCGCGAGTAGCAGAAAAAATCCCGCAAACGCAAATCGTTGGCCCCGCGGCAACCCGGCCGGCAACGCCGAAACAGGAACATTCGTCTCTACGGCAGGAGGCTCTGCCGATTCGGCGGAGGGCGCTTCCTTTTCGATTTCTAGCGTTCCATTAGTCGGCGCAGGCTCGGGAAAGTGTACGGGCGCGATGAATCGGTACCCTTTTTTCGGCACTGTCTCTACGAACCGCGGATTTTCGGGGTCGTCATTCAGCACTGCGCGCAGCTTCATCAGCGCGGTATTCAGGCTGCCATCAAACTCGACGTAAGTTCCCTCTGGCCAAAGCCGCGTGCACAGCTCTTCGCGGCTAATAATGTTGCCTGGTCGCTCCAATAGAAACGTAAGAATGCGGAACGGCTGCTCTTGTAGTTTGATCGGAATTCCGTGCCGTTTAAGCGTGCCCGCGTCTAAGTCCGCTTCATACAAGCCGAAACGGCAGATCCGATGTTCGGAAATTTGAGGAGACATGGCCAGTTTTGAATCCTCGGCCTTCGATTCGAGCCGGTTGAGATCTTTCTCCAAGCTCTTAATTATCCGTAGCTTATCAGATTATTCGGGCTTGATAAACAGTTCGTTTGACCTAATAGAGCGATTCCTACATCCTGCATCCACGGTGAGCAGACTTGAGCCCGAAACTCCAGGTCTTCGGGAACAACGCTGCTTAGGAGACCGGGGGAGAATCCCTGCCAGAGTGGATTCTTCCCTAGGTCTCCATTTTTATTTTTGGGCGCCGCGCTCGGATACCCCGTAGGTCAAGGCCTTTTCAAGTCCTCCTGCTGAACCAGTTCTCTTGCGGTTTTTGCCCATCGCCCTTCTCTCTAATTACTTGAGTAATCACCGCTTTGGCTACGTAAATTGCGGAAGAGTGTAAAATAAAATCGCCGGCACGGGAATTCCCAGCATGGTCCAACCACGCCAATCGCGCACCAAGCAGGCTCGCTGCCTGGTTCTTTGCGCCGCACTTTCCGTCTCGGCCGTGGTCTATACGACGATCGCACACGCCCGCTGCGCTCAGAAATCATCGGCAGAGAATTTGGACGGCAAGCCCCTCGATCCCTTCGTCACTTCCGCTGATCGCATCGTCGTCCTCGTCTTCGTGCGAACCGACTGCCCCATTTCCAACCGCTATGCGCCTTTGCTGCAAAAGCTAAGCGAAAAATATCGCGGGCGGGCCGAGTTCTGGCTGGTTTATCCTGACCGCGCCGAGACCGCCGCGCAAATCAAAGCTCACCTTCAGGGCTATCACTATTCCATCGCCGCTCTCCGCGACACCGATCACACTCTTGTCCGCCGCGCTCATGCCACCATAACTCCCGAAGGCGCTGTCTTCGACTCGTCTGGACGCCTGCTGTATCACGGTCGCATTGACAATTGGTACGAAGACATCGGTCGCTCGCGCCCGGCGGCGACCAAGCATGAACTCGACGAAGCCATCACCTCCGCCATCGCCGGAAAGCTCATCCAACCTGACCACGCCAGCGCCGTCGGCTGCTATATTGCCGACCTCAAATGAAGCGTTTCGCTGCAGCGCACGCTCTTTCCGCTACCTCCGTGTTTTCTCTCCTCATTGTCACCGTGGTTTTCGCAGCGGCGCGCTCGCCGCAAACCGCCAAACTCCAGGCTCAAGCCGGCGCGCCCGTCAGCTTCACGCGGGATATCGCGCCCATCGTTTTTCGATCTTGCGCGCCCTGCCACCACTCCGGCGAAGCCGGGCCGTTTCCGCTGCTCACTTACGGCGATGTGAAATCCCACGCTCGCCAGATCGCCGACGTCACCCGCAAACGTCTTATGCCACCGTGGCTCCCCTCGACCGACGGCTTGCCCTTCGAAGAAGACGCGCATTTGTCGGAGCACGACATCGCGCTATTCCAAAAATGGCTCGACGACGGACTGCACGAGGGCAATTCCAACGACCTTCCGCCCGTTCCGAAATTCACTTCCGGATGGCAACTCGGCCAGCCCGATCTTGTCTTGCACGCCGCGTCGCCTTTCACTATCCCGGCCAGCGGCAGCGACGTCTACTGGAATTTTGTTTTTCGCCCACCATTAAAGTCCTCGCGCTTCATCAAAGCCATCGAAATCCACCCCGGCGACAAACGCCTGGTGCATCACGCCAATCTGCTTGTCGATCGCACGCAATCCGCCCGCCGTCAGGAAAAATCTCCCGGCAGCGGCTTTCCCGGCATGGAACTGCAAATCGAATCCGATTCTTTCGATCCCGACGGCCACTTTTTTTTCTGGAAGCCCGGCAGCCCGCCGATCGTCGAGCCTCCCGGCTTCGCCCTCCGCCTCGATACCGAAAACGATCTCGTCCTCAACACCCACCTGCAGCCCTCCGGCAAGCCCGAAGCCGTTCAGCCGACCGTCGGTATCTATTTCACTGACGAGCCCGCCACGCGCTTTCCGGTTCTGTTGCAAATCGAAAACGATCGTGCGCTCGATATTCCCGCCGGCGACGGCAACTTCATCGTCAGCGACGAATTCACATTGCCCGAAAACGTACAACTGCTCGCGCTCTATCCGCACGCGCACTATCTCTGCCGCGACATGCTTGCCCTCGCGCGCCTGCCGGGCGGCAGCGAAAAAACTCTTATCCACATCCCCCGCTGGGACCTCAATTGGCAGGCGGTTTTCCGCTTGGCGCAGCCCGAGCCGCTCCCGCGCGGCACAACTCTCGTCATGCGCTACCGCTACGACAATTCCAGCGACAATATCGCCAATCCCAACAACCCGCCGCAGCGGGTCACCGCCGGCAACCGCGCCGTCGACGAAATGGCCCATCTCTGGCTGCAAGTTCTGCCCGAAACACAGCCCGGCCAGCAACGCGACCCGCGCATGGTCTTGCAGGAAGCCCTGGCGCGCCACCACATCGAAAACAATCCTGCCGATTTTGAAGCTCACTACAACCTTGCAGCCATGCTACAGGCGCGCGGAGCAGGCGACGACGCCGTGCTCCAGTACCAATCCGCGCTCGACTTGCGCCCCGGCGACGCCACCGTTGAAAATGCGCTCGGCGCCGCATTGCTGTCTTCCGGAAAAATTCCTGACGCTATCAAACACCTGCACGCCGCCACGACAGCGCGTCCGGAATATTTTGACGCTCGCTACAATCTCGGAATTGCGCTCGCTTCCGCCGGAGACTTTGCCCGCGCCGCTCAGGAATTCGCCGCAGCCGCCAAACTCAAGCCCGGAGACTCCGGCGCAGAAGCCAACCTCGGCGCGGCGCTCGCCGAACTCGGCCAGAAAGACCAAGCCATCGCCCACTTCCAGCGTGCTCTCCAACTCGACCCGCAAAACCAGCTGGCCCTGGAAAATCTCGACACCCTCCAAAAAGCCCCTTAGTCAAACTCGAATCCTTGGCAACTCCCTCGCGACAAGACTCGGCACCCTTGTCAAACCCTTCCATGCGCTGTAATTTCTCTATCTCAGTCCGGAGGCTCCATGCGC
>DASSYL010000019.1:0-6206 GCA_035703315.1 Candidatus Acidiferrum sp.
GCGCAGCAGCCCAACCGGTCTCTGTTTACAACTCCACTAGTGAGCGGCTGCCGCCATTTTCGCTGCGGTCTGAGTGAGCCAGGTTTCGAAACTCGTCTCGCCAAGTCGGGCATCCTTGCCGGGGACTAGTGTTCGCTAATCGACCTTCGCGCCAGAGTATCGCGCGTTCGGATCGGCGATAACTTCCCGAGAATCATTGAGCTGGGACAAGCGCCGCCGGACTAGTTCATCCAGGCGAAACTGTTCCGGCCCTCCAACTTCGACCGTGCCATTTACCGGAGCTTCTGCTGCGACTCTGGCGACGGCGGTTGCGACATCTTCGGCCGCCATAGGCTGGAAAAGCACAGCAGGCAAACGCACTTTGTCGCCGATGACGGAAACGTCGGCGATACCCTTGACGAATTCGAAGAATTGCGTCGCGCGGACAATCGAATAGGGGATGGAGGAACCCTTCATTAAATTCTCCTGGGCGATTTTTGCGCGGAAGTAGCCGCTTTCCAGCAGATGCTCAGACCCTACGACAGACAGCGCAACGTGATGTCCCACGCCCGCGGCCGCTTCGTAGGAAAGGAGGTTACGGGTTGATGTCTCGAAGAACTTCATCACAGCCGCGTCCTCCCATGAGGGAGAGTTCGTTACATCAACGACCACTGAGGCACCCTTCAGCGCCTCAGCCAGTCCCTCGCCCGTGAGTGTGTTGACGCCGGAATTGGGAGATGCGGCAACTGCTTCCTGCCCGAGCTCGCGCAACTTGGTAACGAGCTTTGATCCGATCAGTCCACTGCCGCCGATCACTACGATTTTCATGGTTGCCACCTCGGCCTTCCATGTACCTCTATGCGCGCATTCCGTCAAGCGAACAAATACGGTTCCTTAAAGTCCTGGTCGCATGATCGGAGAAGTCCCTATGCCAACCGTGGAACGCAATTACAGCCGATTCTGCCCACGATCGTTAACTTTGTTACGGCAAGGGCTTGTCTGGGTAAGAGTTCAACGCACTTTGGGTATCGCCACCACTTGCGATCGCATCAGCCAATTCTCATCCGTACCGGCAGCGACTCCGTCCCGAAACGCCACCATCTTCCCGGAATTTGCCGCCACTCGCTCGCCCGGCACAACGATTCCAACCAGGTTCAGCGGGTCTGCCGCCGACACTGTCGTAATTTCTCCCGCCGGACTCTGCTTCCGCCGCGCCCGCAGCGATTCCACCGCTACAGGCAACGCAAACTGTTCGCCCAGAAAGCCGCTCACAAATCGCCCGCCGCGAATTTCTCCGCGATCCTCCAGCCTCCGGAACGTCATCAGCAATTCGCGCCACTTCGCCACCATCGACTCCCGTGTCAATAGCTCGCGAAAAACAATTCCGTATCGTTTCAACAGCATCCAGCATGTCGCTTCCAGCGCGCGTCCGCGGTCTTGTTCTTCACCCGAGTAAAGCCCCGAGTAAAGCAAGGACCACCGGCCGGTGCTGTGCCGTGGCCGCGCCGCCTTCCCGCTGCCCTGGCCGGCACGCCTCTTTGGATCAATCAGCGCACGCAAATTGTCGAAGCCGTCCGCCGTCAGCAATCCAGCGGCGACCAGTTCCCACAGCGCAGTCTCGACTTCCGCTTTCAGTTTCCCCGTGCCGCGCACGATATCCGCAAAAAATGAAGCGCCACGCTGCCGCAAAAAGTGCAAAACGGCCGACGCGTCCGCATTCAGTCCAGAGGGAAGCGCCTCGGCATCTTCGCGCCGGGGAATCATCCACTCTGCGTCTTCGCGCACAAAAAAAGTAATCGGCGCAACACTCGTCGGGATCACCCGGCGCTTTCCGTCGCCAATGGCTTCAAGTGTCGCCGGATGCGGCGACAGTCGTCCCCAGCCAACGGCGCCGGTAAGACACAGTTGATCCAAGACCTTCGCTTCATAATCCGCGACGCGCCGCTGCAAAATCTGCCGCTCCCAGGCATTTGCCGGCGCTTCGAACCCTTGCATTTGGCGAATTGCTTCCAGCGTTCCACGTTCCCCACGCAGTTGCGTTCCCGGTGCCACATGCTGCCATGAAAGCAGCCAGTCCATGAATTGCGCGGGCGTGACCGACTGCACTTCCTTTCGCAGCCGCCCTAGTGTCAGCCGGTGGATGCGCGCCAGCAGCCTGCGTTCGCACCACTCGACTGAAGCAGTGTTGCTCTCACCCGTAGCCGCGCCGGTAAAATTGCCACGCAGAATCACTCCGCGCGACTCCAGGCGCAGTAGGGACTTCTCCACGTCGCCGACCGCTATCCCGAGCGTATTGCTCAGTTGATTCGCCGACACGGGACCCGAGTGTGTCGTCCATCCCGTTACGCAAGCCAGAACCGCGTCTTCCTGCGAAATTTCCGGCCCATCGAGCTTCGGCATCTTTGACGCAAACTGCGCCGCAGGAAAAATCTGCGTGAAGGCTGCAACACGTTCCGCCGAAACCCAGTAGCTTTCCTCGCCCACCCGCCCAATCCCCGCGCGTCGTTCCGCCACCAGCCGTTCAAAATGCGGCGTCCAGGAGGGCAGGGAATTGTCCAGCGTCGAACGCAGGCGATTACTTGTCTTTACGTGCGTTCCGCCGGCGGGCATCGCAATCAACGTCAACAATGCATCGTGTAGCTCTTCCGCGTCGCGTACATCCGGCCAAGCCTCCCCGCAAACTTCTTCAATCGCTGCCGGATCGAGCCTGCCGATTTCTTCAAGCACAGCCTGCGGCAACACCCGGCGCATTTCCACTGCCCGAGCACGCCGTTCTTCGAGCGGCGCATCATCCAAATAGGCGTACGGATTCGCGTTCAGAATTTCATGTGAAAACTGCGACGCTACCGGCGTATCTACCGCCATGCATTTGATGTCGCCGTCCGCGATTCCACGCAGCACGCGCTCCAGGGCATCAACATCCATCGCCTCGGTCAGCACGTCCTTCATGACTTCGCGAATCAGCGGGTGATCGGGAATTTCAATGTCACCCGCGGCCAGATTCTCCGGACAAGCCTGCTGCTCCGGGAAAACCGCCGCCAGCAAATCATCTGCGCGCATCCTCTGAATATTCGGCGGCACTTTTTTCCCGCCCCGAAACCGCAGCAACGCCAACGCGCGCCCCGCGTCCCAACGCCACCGCGTCGTGAAATACGGCGATGCCAGCACCGCCTGAGACAATACAGTCCGCGCCGAATTCGGATGCAAAAAATGAAACACGTCGGCCAAAGGAAAACTGTGCTGCTCGCTCAGCGAAATATTCAAGCCGTTGTCCGTCGCCGCTGCCTGCAATTCGAAATTGAACGACCGGCAAAATCTTTTCCGCAGCGCCAGCCCCCATGCCTTGTTGATCCGCCCTCCGAACGGCGCATGAATCACCAGCTGCATACCGCCACTCTCATCAAAAAATCTCTCGGCGATCACTGTCGTCTGCGTCGGCACAGCGCCCAGAACCGCTCGTCCTTCCAAAATGTATTGGACGATCTGCTCGGCGCCAGCTTCATCCACACCGCATCCGAACTTCAGCCAGTTCACTGCTGTCGCCGCCGCACTCGGCAATCTTCCATCTGCGGCCGGTGCAACATTCGCCAGCAGGACGCTGATCTTCTCGCGTAACTCGCCAACATGCGCCGAAAGCTCGTCCGTGCGCGCCGGTGCTTCGCCTCGCCAAAAGGGAATCGTCGGTGCCGCGCCTTGCGCGTCTTCCACCAGCACGCTGCCCGCTTGCACGCGCCGGATCCGCCACGACGTATTGCCCAGCAGCATCACGTCGCCCGCCAGGCTTTCCACGGCGAAGTCCTCGTCAATTGTCCCGACCACCGTCCCTTCCGGCTGCGCAATCACTGTGTACAGCGCATTCTCAGGAATCGCGCCTCCACTCGTGATGGCAGCCAATCGGCTGCCGCGCCGAGCCCGCAGCACTCCATTCACGCGGTCGCGATGTAGGTAGGCGCCATATCGTCCACGTGCGCTCGCGATCCCTTCCGAAAGCATTTCCACGATTTCGTCGAACGCCGTGCGCGTCAGTTCGCGATAGGGATACGCACGCCGCACCACTTCGAATAATTCCGTCTCGTTCCAGTCTTCCGCGGCGCACATCGCCACGACCTGTTGCGCCAATATGTCCAGCGGCGCCTCCGGAATCGCAATGCGGTCCAAATCACCTTGCTGGATCGCCCGCACCAGCGCCGCGCACTCCACCAACTCGTCGCGCGTCGTCGCGAACAGCCGCCCCTTCGGAATCGCGCCTCGCCAGTGGCCCGCCCGTCCAACTCGCTGCAGTGCCACTGAAATCGAACGCGGCGAGCCAATCTGGCAAACCAGGTCCACGGCGCCAATGTCAATTCCCAGTTCCAGCGAAGCCGTAGCGACCAGCGCTCGCAACTCGCCCGACTTCAGCCTTTTCTCCGCGTGCAGCCGCAGCTTACGCGACAGGCTCCCGTGATGCGCCGCCACCGCCTCATTTCCCAGCCGTTCCGCCAGGTGATGCGACACTCGCTCTGCCAATCGCCGCGTATTCACAAAAATCAGTGTCGAGCGATGCCGCTTCGCCAACTCCGCCAGCCGGTTATAAATCTCGCCCCACATTTCATTCGAAGCGACGGGCCCAAGCTCATCTCCCGGAACTTCCACCGCCAAATCCATCTCGCGCCGGTGCCCGACCTGTACCACCGCCGGCTCCGGCCGTTCGTTCCCCGTCAGGAAATGCGCCACTAGCTCAATTGGTTTTTGTGTAGCCGAGAGCCCGATGCGCGTAAGCCGTTTGGCCGTCAAATGGTCGAGGCGTTCCAGCGACAGCGTCAGGTGCGCCCCGCGCTTGTCGTCCGCCATGGCGTGAATTTCATCCACAATCACGGACTCGACCGTCCGCAAAATCTCGCGGCTTCTGGCGGCAGTCAAAAGAATGTAGAGAGATTCTGGCGTGGTCACCAGAATATGCGGTGGACGCGTCAGCATCGCGCGCCGCTCGTGCGCCAGCGTATCGCCGGTCCGCACTGACGTGCGAATCTCCGGCATCAGGATGCCGCGTTCTCCGGCCAGCTGGAAAATTTCACCGAGCGGTGTTTCCAGATTTTTCTGAATGTCGTTGCTGAGCGCTTTCAGCGGCGAAACGTAGAGAATTTCCGTGCGGTCGGTCAAATCTCCGGCGATTGCCTTCCGCACCAGCCGGTCAATGCAAATCAAAAATGCCGCCAGCGTCTTTCCCGAACCAGTTGGAGCGGAAATCAGCGTCGTTTCGCCAGCCAGTACATGCGGCCAGCCTTCTAATTGTGGCTCTGTGGGAGTGCCGAAGCGGCTGACAAACCAGTCCCGCACGAGCGGGTGCGCCCATTCGAGACTCTTTTCCGAGCCCCGTTCCAAGCCCGTCTCCAACCCGACGTCGAGCGGCAGTGCGGACGCTTCGTCCATAGCCTTCCATCCTAATTATACCGCGACGCAAATTCTGCGTTTCGAAAGCCAATCTTGGCCATCACGCTTGCCGCGAACGCTCCTGCTGTTATCCGTGACTCTCGCGGCATCGCCAACCACTATTTCGTGGCTGTCGCCGTGCCCGCTCTCGGAAAATAGAATGCGGAGGTTCCGCTCTTGCACCGCCCCATTGTTGTTTGTGTTCTGCTGGCCGTGCTTCTGGTTAGCGTTCTGGCATGGCGGCATTACGCTATCTCCGGGCAGCAGCTCGAGCCTGCCAAGCCCACCATTGATAAGTGCCCGGTAGTTTTCGCGCAGCGAACATTTGATCCGGCAAATCCTCCTGCCGATATGCCGCCGCTCGGCGAAGGCGAAGAAGCTGAATGCGACTCCAATTCCATTTCCGATGCCAACGTAAGTGGTCGCATGCAAAAAATCGACTCCACCAACGCGACCGTCATCGTCGGGCAGGTCAAAATCACTCTGCAGCTCAGGGTTACGATCTGGATTCCCAACGGCGCCACACAGCGCGTCATGGAACACGAGGAAGGCCATCGGCAAATTTCCGAACACTACTATCAGTCCGCCGACAAGGTGGCTGCGGAAATCGCCGCCCCGCACATCGGCCAACAAATTGCCATCAGCGGTGCCGACCTAAACGCCGAATTTCGCAAAGTCCTGCTTGAGCTGAGCAAAAACATCACCGCCGAATACAACGACCAACTCAATCCCGGCCCCGCCCAGCAGCGCTACGACGACCTCACCGACCATAGCCGCAACGACCGCGATGCCAAAGATGCTGCGGCTACGGCCATTAA
>DASSYL010000491.1:0-27604 GCA_035703315.1 Candidatus Acidiferrum sp.
CAGCGCTGGCGTTGGAGGGCGAGATAGAAGTCAGGCTAGCCCCCGTGGGCGACTGAAATGTATTGCCATAGTCGTTGCAACCCGCAGTCCAACCGATTACGGCGAGCGCAAGTGCGCACGCTGCCCCAAACCGCTTCATGAGAACTCCCTTTATTTCCACGTCTACGGGCGTGCAGCGGCGAACCCGCCGAGCCAGCTGACTGCTGAGGTGAGATGCGAGAAGCTACGGGCGCGTTGACTGCTTCGCGGGACCAGCTCCAGCCCCGGCGTGCACTCAATTTTCCTTAGGCAGTCACGCGAAAACTTTGCCGGCCGGCTTTCGAACTTGGGATTACAGCCGGCGCTTCCCCGAACGGCGCATCTTCCCGACCCTGCCTTCTTATCATTTCATTGCGGCTGGGCAAAGGTCAATGCGGCAAAACGAGGCGGCCGAGCGAACCAAGACCCTCAGTTGCGAGACTGCAGCGTACGCAGTGCTTCCAGCAGCGAGGCGAGGCGGAAGGGCTCCTGAAGGAACAACGCCCCGGAGGAAGCTGAGTGTCCCGAAAGGCCCTCGGCGTAACCCGACATAAACAAAACCTGGATGCGCTTTTGAAATGCCTGCACACGCTGGTGCAGTCCCGGGCCGCGAAGACCGGGCATAACTACGTCGGCGACCAGCAATTCGATGGCGCCGGGATAATTGCGGGCGATAGTGAGCGCTTCCTGCGAAGAAGCCGCTTCAAGCACGATGTAGCCGGAATCGCGAAGGATTTCCGCGAGTGCATGGCGGAGAGCGGCTTCGTCATCGACCAGCAAGAGGGTAGAGGGAACATGGTTCTCGCCGGTTAGCGTCGTGGATTGTAGACGGTGGCTAAACCGAGCCCAGCGCCTTTCCCCGCTGTTGGCATTCATAGCAGGCGAAGCAACCTTTGTAGGCAGGTGAACCCTGCGGTTTTTATGAGGTGAGCGCTGGTGAGAGGCCGGCCGGTGCAATGGATCCGGCTGGAACCTGAGAAATTCAGGGCAGAGGAGAAACGGCCCTGAGAACTCTGAAATTGTAGACGCTTGTGAGCCGGGAGCGGTTGTGGCGAATCAGGCAAGGAAGGCGGGCGGCACGAGTTACGGCGAGGAAGCTGCTATCCTCAACAACGCGATGGAGACGGGCGAAAACAAAGCGGCGGCGAAAGTTGGATTGGAGCGAGGGCTCGGCCTGAAAGAAGCCGTTGCCCTGAACATGATCGAGATTGTGGGGATCGGTCCGTTCGTGGTGAGCGGCGTGGTGATCAAGGCCATGGGCGGGCCGCAGGCGCTGCTAGCCTGGCTGGGCGGTGCGCTGCTGGCAACGCTGGACGCGTTCGTATGGTCGGAGCTGGGCGCGGCCATGCCGAAGGCCGGCGGGACGTATGTCTTTTTGCGCGAAGCGTACGGCCCGCAGCGCTGGGGCCGGCTGATGTCGTTTTTGTTTGTATGGCAGACGTTTGTGCAAGCGCCGCTTTCCGTGGCGTCGGCGTCCATCGGATTCACGCGCTACGCCGGTTTTCTGCATCCGCTTACCGCCTGGCAAGCGAAGGCTGTGTCGGGGGGACTCGTAGTTCTGCTGGTTATTTTGCTGTACCGGCGCATCACCACGATTGGCAAAATTTCGCTGTTGCTATGGGTCGGCGTGATTGGGACGTTATTGTGGCTGATCTGGGGCGGCATGAGCCACTTCGACGCGAAACTGGCTTTTGATTTTCCGCCGGGCGCCTTTTCGTTTTCGTGGGTATGGTTCGCTGGGCTGGGCTCGGCGATGGTCAGCACGATCTACAGCTACTGGGGCTACTACAACATTTGTCATTTGGGCGGCGAAATTCGCGAGCCGGAGAAAAATATTCCGGGCGGGATTTTTCTTTCGGTCCTGGGAATCACGGTGTTGTACCTAGCGATGCAGACCAGCATTTTGGGTGTAGTGCCTTGGCGGGAAGCGGAAAATTCCAGGTTTATCGTCAGCACGTTTGTGGAGCGGCTCTACGGCCACACCGCGGCGCTGGTGGCGACCGGCATGGTGCTGTGGATCGCGCTGGCTTCGGTGTTTTCGGTGCTGCTGGGCTATTCGCGCGTGCCGTATTCTGCTGCACTTGATGGAAATTTCTTTCCGATCTTTGGGCGCTTGCATCCGACGAAACATTTTCCCCATATTTCGCTGTTGGCGCTGGGAGCGCTGGCGTTTTTCTTTAGCGTGAAGCTCGATCTGGAGACTTCCATCGCCGGAATTTTGGCGGTTCGGCTGATCGTGCAATTCATCGGACAAGCAGTCGGCGTGATGCTGTTGCGCAAACGGCTCGGGACGGAGAGGCTTCCCTTCAAGATGTGGTTGTATCCTGTGCCGGCGATTTTGACGATGATTGGGTGGGCATGGCTGTTCTGGCATACCGGCAAGGCGCGCAAGTGGGGGCTGCTCGAAATCGTTATGGGCGTGCTGGCGTTTCTGGTCTGGACCAAGGCGATGAAACAGTGGCCCTTCGCCAAGAACACGGAGCAGGCCAGTGAGGCGGGGACCGGCTAAACCGAAAGCGCCCGGGATACATCTCATCATTGACGTTTTCGAGGATAATCGGAAATTCGGTCAGCTAGGGGGGCGAGTGAGGATTTGCCGCGCCGCAGTAGTCACTCTGATTTCGTTGATTTTAGGAAGCTCGCTGGGACGCGCTCAATTTCCGCCGGCCCCCGGAACTGGTCCCGGCCTCCCGGAAACCATTGAAGCGATTGACAGCGCGCGTGTCACCACGCGCATCTTGTACATCACCGCGCACCCCGACGACGAAAGCGCAGCGGTGCTGACCTACCTGGCTCGCGGGCTCCATGCGGATGTGGCGCTGCTGTCGCTGACGCGCGGCGAAGGCGGGCAAAACGCGCTCGGCCCGGAACAGGCTCCGCAACTCGGTTTGATTCGTACGCAGGAATTGCTGGCGGCAACGCGCGGTTACGGCGTGAAACTATATTTCACGCGTGCAAAAGATTTCGGCTTTTCCAAAACCCCGGAAGAAACAGAAAAGATCTGGGGTGATCAGGTGATGGAAGACATGGTGCGCGTCATTCGCACCTTTCGCCCCAACATTGTGATCAACAACTGGGGCGACGTACATGCGGGACATGGACATCACCAGGCGGCGGGCCTGTTGGCGCCGAAAGCGGTCACCTTGGCTGCCGATGAAAGAGCGTTCCCCGCGCAGCTTCAAGACGGAGGGCCGCGCGCGTGGGGAACCAAACAAAATCCGGTCACCATCCTCGATCTCGAACGCGGAATCGAAAAGCCGCGCGGATACGTTCTGCCCTTGGACGAGGTTTCTCCACTGTGGGGCAAGACCTGGCGAGAAATTGGAATGGACGCCTTCGCGAACCACAGAACACAAGGCGTGGCCGTATTTTTTGGCAACCCTTTCTTCCGCCGCCCTATTTCGCTGAAGCGGGAGGACGGGGCCGCGCCGGAACCGGCGTCGCTCGCTGTTCCTTTGCACGCTGTCGCAGGCGATGCTGAAGGAGCCGGCTGCAAAGCGACGGCGTTCTTCTGCCCAGTTCTGAAATCCGTGGAACAAGATATTGCCGCCGCTCAAGCGTCGGCGCTTTCCCTGCGGTGGAAGGACACGGCCAAGTCTCTGGCGCGCGCCGCACAGCAAATCGCGTCCCTCTATCCGGGGGGATCTCACGCCGCTCACTGGGTGGCGAACGATCCGCTGCTCGACGAGCTGAAATTCGCTGAGGAGAAAGTGCAGCGTTCGCTGGACCTCGCTGCCGGACTAACTATTTCCGCCACGGCTGATAAAGGCACACTCGTCGCTGGAGAACCCTTTTTCGTTACGATGCAAAAAAAGTGCCGTCCGGGTATTGACTGTGAATTCCTGACCGCGCGGATCGATGCGCCGCCGGGATGGACGGAAGCAAGGACTGGAAGCAACTCTGAGGCGGAAAAAATCCAAATCACACCTGGAAAAGATGGAAGAGCAAATTCCGCGTGGAGCCGGCAGATTCCTGAGCCTCCTCCACTCGTTTCCGTCGTGCAGAACGTACGAGTGGAAGGTTATGCCTATACCAGTGAAGTCTCGGTGATTCACATAGAAGCCTCCTCAACCCGAGTCGATCGCGTGCCGCTGCGTCTGGTGCCGGCTTACACCGTTGCAGTAGAACCCAAGCAGTTGGCTCGCCTCATCGAGAAAAATGGCAAGCCGTTTGAGTTGTTGATTCGCGTCCATTCGTATTCCGCCAAAAAAACGGACGCTGCGGTCGGTGTAGAACTGCCCTCTGGCTGGGCCAGCGGTGGCGGTGCGAAAGTGACTTTTGCGGGAATGGGAGATGCATACGCAAAGATTCGAGTCACACCACCCTCCACCTTGACTGCTGGAAATTACAAACTTACCGTTCACTTGCAGCAAGTCGACGAAATGTTTACCACTTCACTGGAACCCCTGCCATCGGTGCCCACGCTGCTCTGGGAGCAGCCGGCTCAGTGCATCGTGCATGCTTTCGACATCAATGTGCCGAAGAACTTGCGTGTGGGCTACATCACGGCTGAGGGTGAGCCGGTACCGGATTCGCTGCGCATGCTGGGCATTCAAGTGGAGTTGCTGGACGCGGCGTCGCTGAACTTCGGCGATCTATCCAAATACGACGCAATCGTGGTGGGTGTGCGCGCTTACGAATTGCGCGGCGAGCTGCCCGGCGCAAATCAGCGCTTGCTGGACTATGTTTCGAACGGCGGAACGCTGGTCGTGCAATATGAGCGGGACTTTGCGTGGGATGGAAAGAGCTACGCGCCGTATCCAACCAAGATTGACGGCGGGCCTGGCGGCCAGCTCCCACGCATCACCGACGAAACGGCGGCGGTGAACTTTCTCAAACCAGAGGATGCGCTGCTCAGCAGACCAAACAAAATCACCGCCAAGGATTTCGATGGCTGGGTGCAGGAACGTGGCCTCTACTATTGGACCGACTTCGACAGCACAAAGTACACGCCCCTGCTTTCGATGCATGATCCGGGCGAAAAGGATCTGAACGGAGCGTTGGTCTACACCAAACTCGGCCAGGGAACGTACATTTACACCGGCTTGGCGTTTTTCCGGCAACTGCCGGAAGGCGTGCCCGGCGCCTATCGGCTTTTTGTGAACCTGCTCAGTGCATCGCGCTCGCAATAGCGACGGCTTCGGCGGATGATTGGTTCGGAAACAAGATTTCCGCTGAGGGAACTTCATGAATCGCGTAAACGCGCGCCGTTGTTACAGGTGCATCGCGGGCCTCCTGATTGCATTCGGATTGCTCGCCGGGGCCGTCGCTACACAGGCGCAGAACGACAAGAAAAAGAAGAAAAAGAATGAGCCTGCCGCCTTTGACACCGCAGGCTCGATTATTCCGCTAAGCGATGAGCAGCAAATTGATTACATGATTTCTGAAACGTTGGGCGCCTGGCAGCTCGGCGACACCGAGCGCATGCACAAGAATTATGTGGACGACGTTTCCGTCGTGAATGGCGGTTGGGCCGCGCCGATCATTGGGTGGGCCAACTACGAGATACTTTTCAAACAGCAGCGCGCCGCGATACAGCAGGTTCGGCTGGATCGCAGCAACACCTATATCAAAGTGAATGGCGCGACAGCGTGGGCTTGCTATCAGTGGGAATTTTCTGCGGTGGTTAACGGAACGCCATCAGCCGCCCGCGGGCAGACTACCTACGTGATGGTGAAAAAGGATAATCACTGGCTGATCGCACACGACCACACTTCCATCGTGCAGAGCGTGCAGCAACAGCCCACAAACGCTCCAGCAGGGGCTCCGGCAAAACCGGGAAGTTGATACCAGGGTTCCAGCCCGAACGCCGACACAAACGACGGCTGGAAGCGCCGGCCTAAAAGTGCCTTAGCCCCTCATACAACCAAAGCCCGGCAGAGGCCAGGAGCAACGCTCCCGCAAGTATGCCGGTCATCATGATCGGCCGCGACAGCGTGTTGATGCGCTGGATGAGCGCGCGCTGTTCTCTAGCCATGTGTTCTTCCGCTGCGTCAATAAAGAGTTGATCGTCCTCGTGGCTCTCCAGCAAGTTACGCCAGAGAAGCAGGGCTAGGAACACGGCGGTGACGATCCCCCAGGCGATCAGCATGTAAAGGACGGGCCCCGTAAGCGTTGATTCCGACATTTAACCTCCTGTTGGAACCGAACCGCGGTGGCAGGCTTTTAGCAAGACCTGCCAAGGGGTGGGACGGCTTCTGCGGCGGAGTATAGCACCAAGGATTAAAAAAACCAGCACATCCTATTAGCGGTTTTGATACAAAGCAGTGGCACTTCGTCGAGTGAGAACCGGCCTATTTTGAAGAGTTTGCGGGAAACAGAAAAAACCTGCCGGAGGATGGAGCGAAGTTCATTCAAGCCCAAGTGCCCTGGGGGGACAGGCACTGGATTCCATCTTCCGAGCTCCAACGCGAAGAGCCGCCTGGCTAGCCGCCGTAGGTCGTTCCTTCGAGAATGCCGATGGAAACGGTCCCGGCGTAGCCGGAAGTGGCGTCGCCCGTCAGACTAACCAGCAGCGCGGGGCTTTCTTCGTTGTAAATGGAGTCCAGAGCGTTCACGGTATCGCGGGTGCCACTGCGCGAATAAGTGGAGTTGGCCGAATAGACAGCGGTAGAAATGGAATCGGCGAAGAACAGTTGAGTGGTGGCCTCCGTTGTCACGTTGCCGGATGAATCGAAGATGCGCACCTTGATATGAATGTGCACGGCGCGGCCGCTGTACCAGCCGGGATAAATCGTGGTGAACGCGACTTGTCCGTTCGAATCGGTGTACTGATAGCCGCGCAGAAAATTTTCGCTGGTCAAGTTCTGTACATCCGAGTATTCGCCTTGGGCGTTGCAATGCCAGACGTGCACTTGCGCTCCGGAAATATTGGCGCAGGTGCCGCTGGAGCTATACGAGCCCACGGTGATGGCGAGGCTCAGCGGCAAGCCGGACTGCGTTCCCGAACCGCTCTTGGTATCGGAGCGGATATCGGAGCGTTCGGGAATGCTCGAGTCCACAACGTCGCCGACAATGTTGGGGTCCGCGGCGTTGTCCACAAAATATGGTCCGCGTGTAACATTGGTCGATTCCAAGCAAGAACTCGATGTGCCCGTGGTCGTGCCCGCTGTCGTTCCGCTGGAACCGCTTGTGGTATTCGATGAAGAACTCGACCCGCTTCCGCCACATCCGTTGAGATACGACTGAATGACGCCGATCGCGCCGCTGGCAAAAATCACCCCGCCGATCCGGATGACGTCGCGCCGTGTTACTTCATTGGCAAGCTTGACCATCGTTGTTTGTTCCTCGACTTGAGAAGTTGGGAGGCGTCTCCGTCTCCGTTGTGTAGGGAAAGATGTATGCCGCACGTCATGAGTTGTTGCCACGAAAGCCGATTTAACCTTCTTAACTCACTCTTTACTGGCTCTTTACGCTGTGCACCGCTAAGCTGACTTGGTAACCGTCATTCTTCGATTTCGTTGCAGCTTCGGTGGAAAATTCCTTTGTCATTTAAACGAGCACACATTTTCGCTCTGGCCATCGTTACGCTCGCCGGAGTTTGCGGGGTGCTGGCGTTTCTGCAATACCGGTGGATCGGTGAAGTCGCCGCGGCTGAGCAGCAGCGCTTGCAGCAGGAGCTGCAGCGCAATCTGAATTTCGTCCGCCGCGATTTCAATGTGCAAATTGCCGCGGCCTGCGCGGCTTTGCTGCCGTCCGAAAAAGAAGTCGAGCAACTAGGCGCGGAAAAAGCCTATGCCCAGCGCTACCAGGGAACCGAACCGGCCACACGCAAAGTTTTCGGCAGGGTGGCGCTGGCCGTTCCCGAAAATGAAGACTTGGCGTTCTTGCTTCTCGATTCGTCAGCAGGAGAATTCCGCGAATCTGAATGGCCGGCTAGCTGGGCCAATCTGCGCGCAGGGCTGAAGGCCCGCCTTGCCGGCGAGCCGACGGATCCGCGGAAGTACCGTCCCCAAGGCGTGATCGAATATCCGCGATTCGCGGCTGCAAAACCTGCCAGCGAAAAGCCGCTACGGCGCGAAGCGGAGCAGGAATGGCTGCTCCTTGACCTCGATCGCAAGTACCTGAGCAGCGTGCTGTTGCCTTCCTTGTTGCAGCGCTATCTCTCGCAGGATGGTCAACCACAGTACAGCGTGCTGATCACCGAAAGTGCCGATCCGCGGGAAGTAGTGTCGCGATGGGGACCGCAAAATCCCGAGCCGGGAAATCGCGCCGATGCTTCCATCACGCTCTTTGAGTTGAATTCCGACTTTACTCAAGGGCTCCCGCGCGGGCTGGAGGGAGGACTTCCAGAGGAGCCGTTCCGCCGGCCGCTACCGGAGCATCGCCCGAGCTCGCGTCGAAATCCGGATTCGCGTCTGACTCCGGGCTCGCGTCCGGAAATGCTGCCGCCCAACGGCCCGCCTGGCGCCGGCCTATGGACGCTGCGCGCCAATCATGCTGCCGGTTCGCTCGAAGCGATCGTGGCGCGGGCTCGCCGGCGGAATCTTTTCCTGGCGGCGGGATTGTTGTCGCTGTTGCTGGCGACCATGGTGGCGCTCATCCGCTTTACGCGCGGTGCCGAAAAGCTAGCCGAAATGCAGATGAACTTTGTCTCTGGCGTGTCCCACGAATTGCGAACACCGCTGACCGTGCTGCGCGCCGCCGGCTACAGCCTGCACAGCAAGTTTCCCCATCAGCCGGAACAAGTCCAGCGCTACGGCAAGCTGATCGAAGATGAAAGCAAAAAGCTGACCGCCCTGGTCGAACAGATTTTGCGGTATGGCAGCGCAGAATCCGGCCGCGTCTTGGGTACCCGCGAGCCCGTTTCCATTCCGCAATTGTTGAACGATAGCCTTCCCGCGGACCGTGAAGTGCTTGCCGATGCCGGCGTCATGGTGGAAGAAAAAATCGCGGACGGCTTGCCAACGGTTCGCGCCGATCGCGAGTCCCTGCAGCACGCTCTCCGCAATCTCATCGAGAACGCCATCAAGCATGGCGGCAAGGATGGCGATAAAGTGCGAGTTTCCGCGGCGTGCGCCACGCTTGGCGGCGTTCCCGCGGTTTGTATAAGCATCCAGGACCGCGGTCCCGGCATTCCAAGAGAAGAGCGCGAACTGATCTTTCAACCGTTCTTCCGCGGCAAGCGTGCAACGGAAGATCAGGTGCGCGGCACGGGCCTAGGCCTGCACCTGGCGCGGCGAATTATCGAAGCGCATGGCGGAACGCTCGAGCTGCTCAGCATTCCCGGGCAGGGCACGGAGTTTCTTGCTACCATTCCCGCAACTTCGGATGCGCCCCATGATTCCCCAAATATCTCCGCGGATTCTCCTGGTTGAGGATGAACCGGCGCTGGTTCTGCTTCTCACCGATCTGTTTCGGGCGGAGGGGTATGAAGTGGACTCAGTGTCCGACGGAGAAGCCGGCCTGAGCAAAGCGCTCACGCGCCAGCATTCCGTCATCGTGCTCGATGTCATGCTTCCCAAGAAAAGCGGCTTCGACGTTTGCAAGGAGCTGCGCCAAGCCGGCGTGGACACCGCAATCTTGATGCTCACCGCGAAAACGCTGGTCGGCGATCGCGTGGCGGGCTTGCGGCTGGGCGCCGACGATTATCTCGCCAAGCCTTTTGATCCGTCCGAACTCCTCGCCCGCATCGAAGCCTTGCTGCGCCGCGTCGAAAAGCGCAGAAGGGCACCGCTGAAATCCTTTTCTTTTGAAGACGTGGCTATTGATTTCGAGCAAGCGGAAGTGCAGCGCGCCGGCCAGCGCGTCGCTCTGGCTTCCAAAGAATTTCAGCTGCTCGAATACCTGGTCCTGCACCGCGATCGCGTGCTTCCCCGCGAAGAAATTCTCCAGAAAGTCTGGCAGTACGACAGCGAAGTGAATTCACGCACGGTGGACGTGCACATCGCCTGGCTGCGGCAAAAACTGGACCACCCGCAAAATCCAAAACACATCCAAACCGTGCGCGGCCGTGGCTATAAGTTCACTTCCTGATTTTCGCGCATACCTCGCAAGTTGTTCCGGTCGCACTCCTCCCTGTACGATAAAAATCCTCGAGGAGCCGCTCGCAAATGAAAGTTGCTGTCGTTACCGGCGCAGCGCAAGGCATCGGCCGCCGCACCGCCGAAATCTTGGCCGAGCGCGGATTTGCTCTGGCGCTGATCGATCTGCGCGAGCCATCGGAAACACTCGCCGCATTGAAAAACCGAAACGCAGATACCTTGAGTTTTGCGGCGGACATCACCAGCGAAAACTCCGTCAGCGAATTCGCGACTGCCATCGATTCGCGCTGGGGCCGCGTCGATGTACTGGTCAACAATGCCGGCATCAGCCTCATCGCTCCCGCCGAAACCATTGCCGCAAAAGACTATCGCCGCGTCCTCGAAGTCAATCTCGTCGCCCCGTTCCTGCTGGCGCAAACCTTCGGCAAAAAAATGCTCGCCGCAGGCAAAGGTTCGATCATCAACATCGCCTCGGTCGCGGGATTAGTGGGAATTGCCGATCGTGCAGCATATAACGCCTCGAAACATGGACTGATCGGCCTCACTCGCACGCTGGCCGCCGAATGGGGCGGACGCGGCGTTCGCGTCAACGCGGTTTGTCCCGGCTGGGTCAAAACTGAAATGGACGTCGCCGATCAGGCCGGCGGTGGCTACACCGACGCCGACATTGGCGGGCGCGTTCCGATGGGCCGCTTCGCTTCTCCTGACGACGTCGCGCGCGCTGTAGCTTTTCTTGCCGACGACGAGTCGAGCGGCTTCATCAACGGCCACGCGCTCACCGTGGACGGCGGCTGGACCGCCGACGGCAGTTGGGAATCGCTCCGCTTGCGCCATCGTTAATCGCTGTTGCCGCATCCAATTGCATTGGCGGCCGATCTCTTGCGAAAGGGATTCCGCCGGGAACTTTCCCGCCCAATCCTGGGAACTCCGTAATAGGGGAGTTCGGTGATCAAGACCAACGGAAACATTGTCCGGATCGGCTGCGTGGCTGCTTTCGTTTTGGCTTCATTCAGCCTCTCCTCAAAAACAAATGCCCAAGCGCCTCCCGGCCCTCTTCCGGGTGCTGCGTCCCAGGATTCTTCCCCCAACGCGCCGGCTAGGGCGGCCGCGCCGAACGTTCCGCGCATCAAGAATCTCGCCGGAACCTGGAAGCTCAACACCGATGACAGCGACGATCCGCACAAAAAATTGCAGCAGGCGCGCGGCGGTGGCCGAGGAAAAGGTGGCGGGCGTCCTTCGATTGGCATTGGCGGCGGAGGCTGGCCCGGTGGAGGGGGCTACGGAGGGCGCCGCGCAGGCGGCGGTGAAAGCGACGAAGAGCGCCAAAAGATGCTGCTGTTTCTGCAGCCCGCGCAACAATTGAACATCGCTCAAAAAGAACCCGAAATCGACATTGGCGACGACTCCGACCGCAAGTTCACAGCGTTCACTGACGGTCGCAAGGTCGAAAAGTCAAAAGATCCCGGCACGCAGCAATTCGATGCGAAGTGGGACGAATACCGGCTAGTGATGGAAGGCAAAGACCCGCGCGGCAACAAATACGAACGCTCCTACGAAGTGCTCGAAGGCAACCAGCAACTCCGCGAAACCCTGCTCCTCAAAGTCGGTCGCAACAACACCGAAATCTCCATCCGCTACATCTACGACCTGGTGTCGGCTCCCAAGAAGTCCTAACTGCTGTTTGCGTCGGCTTTTACGTCGGGCATTGGATGCGTCTGGCGCCAGGCGTTCCTACGAATCCATTGCTGCGAGTTCCCCGCCATTCACTTGCCCAGGCGCAAGCATCCTTTAACGCGGCCACAAACTGCGTCGCGTTGACGCGAAAACGCTCGAATGCTACTCTTTTAATTCCGAGTCGGCAGCTCTGGGCCAGCCGTGCGCATGCTGTAGGGTGGGTGTGCGGCAGTGGCTACCAGCCGCAGTCCAGGACAACTTTCTAAGCATGGATATTGTTCACCAACTAGGCGAACTCTTTCTCGGCGCTGTGCCCACAGTCGTCCTGATTTTAGTTTTCTATTTCATTCTCAAGTCGTTGTTTTTCAAGCCGTTGCTGGCGGTGATGGCCGAGCGCGAAGCGCGTTCCATCGGCGCGCAAAAAGCCGCGGAAGCCGCGCAGGTTGCCGCCGCGGAAAAGATCAAACAATATCAGCACGCTCTGCGCCAGGCGCGCGCCCAGGTCTATGCCGAGCAGGAAGCCGCCCGCAAAAAATGGCTCGATGAACGCGCCGCTTTGTTGAAAGACGCCCGCGCCAAGTCCGCCACCGAAGTCGCCGCCGCCAAACAGCGCGTCGCTGCGGAACTTGCCTCGGCTCGCCGCGACATGGAACCAGACATCGCGCAACTCGCTTCGGAAATCGCCACACGAGTCTTGCAGCCCGCCCGAGAGGCTCGATGAATCCTCGCCGGCGCATCTTTTCCTCGCTCTTTGTGTGTGGCGCTTCGTTGTTTCTTGCCGGCGCGGCGTTCGCCGCGGAAGAAGGCGGAACAAACTCCGCCGCCGGCACCACCGAAATTTTCAAGTGGATCAATTTTGGGATCGTGGCGATCGCTGTGATTTGGGTGTTCATGAAGGTCCTGCCGCCAAAATTCCGCGCTAACGCGGAAAATATCAATTCGGCGATCATTGAAGCCACCGCGGCCAAGGCCGAAGCCGACCGCCAGTTGAAAGAGGCCGAACAGCGGCTGGCTCGCTTGGAAGAAGAAGTCCGCGCGCTGCGTGTGGAAGCGCAAAAAGAGGGAGTCGCCGAAGCGGAACGTATTCGCGCAATGGCCAAGTCAGACGTGGAAAAAGTTGGCGTTGCCGCCAAAGCGGAAATCGAAGCAGCCGAACGCGCCGCCCGCATTGAGCTGAAGGCTCTCGCCGCGAAGCTTGCTGTCGACGGCGCGGAATCTCTCGTGTCGAAACAGCTGACGCCACAAACGCAAGATGCGCTCATCGCCGGCTTCGTCAAAAGCCTCGAAGGGAGCCCGAATTGAAGTCCGCCAGCCTCCAATACGCGAACGCGCTTGCGGATATCGCGCTGGCTCAAGGCGCCGCTGCTCCGGTGATGCAGCAGCTGGGCGATTTCGCGGCTGCTTACGCTTCTTCTGCGGAGTTGCGGAATTTTCTGGTGAGTCCGGCGGTCAATAAAACCGAAAAACGCGGCGTGGCCGAAAAGATTTCCTCCCGGCTGGGTGCCAGCAGCATAGTCCGCAATTTTTTGTTTGTGGTCATCGATCACCAGCGCACGCAGGAGCTTCCTGAAATGTTCCAGTCCTTTCAGCAAGTGGTCCGCGAACGCCAAGGCATCGCCGAAGCCGAAATTGTTTCTCCCACGGCGCTGAATGAAGCGCAAAAGAAAGAAATGACGCTAGCGCTGGAAAAGCTGACCGGCAAAAAAGTGGAAGCCAAGTTTTCCCTCGATGCCAAATTGCTGGGCGGCGCGTTGGTTCGCGTTGGGGACACGATTTACGACGGGTCACTGCGCAATCGCCTGGATGATATGCGCGAGCGGCTCACAGCAGAGTAGATGAAGATTCTCGTCCCGTTAATTCTGGGACAGCAGAACACGCGTTAGCGAGCTTAGGAAAAGTTGGAGCAGGAATGGCGAACATCAAGGCAGACGAAATCAGCAAGATTCTGCGCGAGCAGATTGAGAACTACGAACAGACCGTCGCAGTCGAGGAAGTCGGCTCGGTCATCAGCGTCGGCGACGGTATTGCGCGCATCTACGGCCTGGAAAAAGTCATGGCCGGCGAAATGCTCGCCTTCCCGCACAACGTTTTTGGCATCGCGCTGAACCTGGAAGAAGACCAGGTCGGCACGGTTCTGTTGGGCGAGTACACCGAAATCAAAGAAGGCGACACCGTAAAGCGCACCAACACCATTATGTCGGTGCCCGTCGGCGAAGCGCTGATCGGCCGCGTTGTGAATCCGCTCGGCGAACCGATTGACGACAAAGGCCCCATCGCCGCGACGCAGCGCAATCCGCTCGAACGCATCGCCCCTGGCGTGCTCGATCGCCAGCCGGTGCGCGAGCCGCTGCAAACCGGTATCAAGGCCATTGACGCCATGATTCCCATCGGCCGCGGGCAGCGCGAGCTGATCATCGGCGACCGCCAGACCGGAAAAACCGCGGTCATCCTGGACACCATCATCAACCAGAAGGGCCAGGGTATGATTTGCATTTACTGCGCGATCGGGCAAAAGCGCTCGACCATCGCGCAGGTAGTGAAGGCTTTGACCGATGCCGGCGCGATGGACTACACCATCGTCGTCGCATCCTCCGCCGCCGAGCCTGCTTCGCTGCAGTACATCGCTCCCTACGCCGCTTGCGCCATGGGCGAATATTTCCGCGACAACAAAAAGCACGCGGTCACTTTTTACGACGACCTCTCCAAGCATGCGCAGGCCTACCGCGAAATTTCGCTGCTCCTGCGCCGGCCGCCCGGTCGCGAAGCCTTTCCCGGCGATGTTTTTTATCTCCATTCGCGCTTGCTGGAACGCGCCGCGAAATTGAACGACAAACTCGGCGCAGGCTCGCTGACTTCTCTCCCGGTGATCGAAACGCAGGCTGGCGACGTTTCCGCATACATTCCGACCAACGTGATTTCTATTACCGACGGCCAGATCTATCTGGAAGCGGATTTGTTCAACAGCGGCATTCGCCCCGCCATTAACGTCGGCATTTCGGTCAGTCGCGTCGGCGGCAACGCGCAGATCAAGGCCATGCGCCAGGTTGCGGGAACTTTGCGTTTGGACATGGCGCAGTTCCGCGAACTGGCGGCTTTCGCGCAGTTCGGCGCGGATCAGCTCGACAAAGTCACGCAAGCCCAGCTCGCGCGCGGTCAGCGCCTTACCGAAACTTTGAAACAGGATCAATACGTTCCGCTTTCCGTGGAAAAACAGGTCTTGGCCCTTTTCGTCGCGACCAGCGGTGCAGTGGACAGCGTTCCCGTGCCGGACGTGCGCCGGTTCGAGAAGGAATTTGTGCAGTTTGTGGAAACCAGCCAACCGGGAATTTTGCAAAGTATTGCCGAGAAAAAAGCGCTCGACGATTCGATCAAGAGCGAAATCAAGAAGGCCGTGGACGGGTTCAAAGAGCGCTTCACGACTTCGCAGGCCGCCGGGGCGGCAAAGTAATTGCGGCGTCCGCCTTCCGAGGCGGGTGCCTTTTGACCTCTGTAACGCGAAAGGTTTAGCAGAAACGAATGGCGACACTTCTCGATTTCCGGCGCCGCATCCGCTCGGTGAAAAACACTCAGCAGATTACCCGCGCGATGAAGTTTGTCGCAGCGGCCCGGCTGCGCCGCGCGCAAGAATCGGCTCTGGCGGCGCGGCCCTACGCCAGGGAACTGGCACGCGTGCTGCGCTCCATCATGGGGCGGATCGACGAGCCGCAGCACCCCCTGCTCGCCAAGCGGCCGGAAGAACGCATCCTGGCCATCGTCCTGACCGGCGAACGCGGTTTGGCCGGCGCCTTCAACACCAACATCCTGCGTAAGGCCAGCGAATTTCTGCGGGAGCGCAAGAACAAGAAGCTTTCCGTCGTTCCCGTCGGCAAAAAAGGCCGCGATTCGCTGAAGCGCGCCGGTTTTTCCTTTGCCGCGGAATACATCAACGTTCTGGCGAAAGTGGAATTTGGCACCGCCCGCGAAATTGCCGGCCTGGTTACCAAGCTTTACCAGGAAGACCAGATTGACGCGGTCTACCTGATCTTCAGCGAATTCAAGACGGTAATGACGGCCAACCTGAAAGTGGAAAAGCTGCTACCGGTCGAGCCGGAAAAGTCAGAAGGCGACGACGCCAGGCAGCCGGAATCGCAGGTGGACTACATTTACGAGCAGCCGCCAGAAAAGTTGCTAGGTGCATTGCTGCCAAAATACATTGAGGCGCAGATTCTGCGTGCGATGCTGGAATCGTCGGCGGCGGAATACGCGGCGCGCATGGCGGCTATGGAATCGGCCACGCGCAACGCCGGCGAAGTCATCCAAGCATTGACGCTGCACATGAACAAGGTTCGCCAGGCAGCCATCACCAAAGAGATTATCGAAATTGTCAGCGGCGCCTCTCACGGCGCGTAGGGAGAAACAATGGCAGAGAAGAAACCAGGCGTCGGGCGCGTCGTACAGGTCATCGGGCCGGTGCTGGACATTCAGTTTGAGGAAGGACATCTGCCCGCGATTTACAACGCGGTTCGCGTGACCAGCGACGGCTACGACCTGCCGGAGCCGCTGGACGTGACGGCGGAAGTGCAGCAACACTTGGGCGAGGGCCGCGTACGCGCTGTCGCGATGGAGCCGACAGAAGGCATGGTTCGCGGCATGAAGGCCGTCGACTCCGGCGATTCGATCAAGGTTCCGGTGGGCCGCCAGACGCTTGGTCGCGTCATGAACGTGCTTGGCAAGCCCGTGGACCAGCTTGGCCCGATCAACGCGGAAACCTATTTCCCGATTCATCGGCCGGCTCCGAAACTGGAAGATCAGTCCACCACGCTGGAAATGTTTGAAACCGGCATCAAGGTCGTGGACCTGATGGAGCCTTACGTAAAGGGCGGCAAAATCGGTCTGTTCGGCGGCGCGGGGGTCGGCAAAACGGTTTTGATTCTAGAGCTGATTCACAACGTCGCCATGAAGCACGGTGGTCTCTCGGTATTCGCGGGCGTCGGCGAACGCACCCGCGAAGGCAACGACTTGTGGCTGGAAATGTCCGAAGGCGGCGTCATAACGCCGGGCAACACGGAAAAGTCGCGCTGCGCACTGGTGTATGGCCAGATGACCGAACCGCCTGGCTCGCGCCTGCGCGTCGGCCTCACCGGCCTGACTGTTGCGGAATACTTCCGGGATCAGGAAAAACTGGATGTGCTGCTTTTCATCGACAACATTTTCCGTTTCGTGCAGGCGGGTTCGGAAGTTTCAGCTTTGCTGGGCCGCATGCCTTCCGCAGTGGGATACCAGCCGAACCTCAATACGGAAATCGGCGAGTTGCAGGAACGCATCACTTCCACCAAATGGGGTTCGATCACCTCGGTGCAGGCGATTTACGTGCCCGCCGACGACTACACGGACCCCGCTCCGGCCGCGACGTTTACGCACCTTGATGCGACCACCAACCTTTCGCGGCAAATCGTGGAGCGCGGAATTTATCCGGCGGTCGATCCGCTGGCCAGCTACTCGCGCATTTTGGATCCGCGCATCGTAGGCCAGGAGCACTACACGGTAGCGCGCTCGGTCAAGTCCATTCTGCAGCGCTACAAAGACCTGCAGGACATCATCGCCATTCTCGGTATCGAAGAGCTTTCCGACGAAGACAAGCGCACCGTGGCGCGCGCGCGCAAAATCGAAAAGTTTCTGTCGCAGCCGATGTTCGTGGCGGCGCAGTTCACCGGCCTCGAAGGCAAGTACGTCAAGATCGAAGACACCGTGCGCAGCTTCCGCGAAATCGTCGAAGGCAAGTACGACGATATTCCAGAGCAGGCGTTTTATATGGTCGGCACAATCGAAGAGGCGCTTGCCAAGGCCGAAAAGATGAAGGCGAGCGCATAATCGCGAATGCTACCTGAAGCGATTCAACTCGTAATCGTCACGCCGGAACGGCAGATCCTAAAGGAAACCGTTTCGGAAGTGACCTTGCCTGGCGCGGACGGCTATCTTGGCGTCCTGCCCGGCCATGCTCCGCTGATTACGGAGTTGGGCGTGGGCGAGTTGGCGTATCGCGTGACCGGCGGCCAAAACGGATTGCTGGCGGTGATTCGCGGATTCGCGGAAGTGTTGCCGGACCGAGTTTCCGTCCTAGCCGAAACGGCGGAGTTTGCCGAAGACATTGATTTGGCCCGCGCACAAGAAGCATTGAAGCGCGCGCAGGAACGCATCGCCAAAGGCGGCGAGAATATCGATTGGGACCGTGCCACGCTGGCTCTAGCCCGCGCTTTGGTCCGCATCAATGTGGTTTCCAAGCATCAGGGCGTCAACATCTCGAGCGCCCGTTAGAGCGATCCTCGGCATCTAACGGACAGGCCTGAACATCGATGGAACCTGTGGTGATTTACAGCACGACGTGGTGTCCGGATTGCCGGCGGGCGAAAAGCTTCCTGAAAGACCGCGGCGTCGAATTCCGCGAAGTCAACATCGAGGATGATGCCGACGCGGAAGATCTGGTGCTGCGCGTAAACCACGGCCGGCGCAAAGTCCCCACGATACAAAACGGCGACCATTTTTTTGCATGCAGTCCATTCAATCCCGTCAAGCTAGCGCACGAATTGAACTTGCCGTTTCATTTGAAGTGAACTAGAGGAAGTACCCTGCCGAGAGCCTTCGCCGCAAAACCAGAACTATAGTTCTGGTTGCCGCCAGCCGATTCATTCCACACAACTTAGTGCATTTCGGAAATGGACCAAAACCTAGCGCTTCGCCAAGAAATTGGACCCATGACTCCGGCGGAACTGCGAACTGGCATGTTTTCAGTTAACCGCGCCGCGTGACGACGAAGGCTTCAGTATGCGGGAATGCCGCGGGCCCAGACTTGCGTGATTTCAAGACTGTCGTTGAGCAAGACGATGTCGGCGTCGGCGCCGGAGCGCAGCGCGCCTTTTTTGAATTCGATGCCCAGCAACATGGCGGGATTCAACGTGAGCATTTGCACCGCGGCGGCGAGGGGAACACCGAGCTTGACGACATTGCGCAGCGAGCGATCGAGCGTAAGCGTGCTGCCGGCGAGTTTACCTTCGGCGTTGCGGCAGATGCCTCCGTTTACCGTCACTTCTAGGCCGCCGAGCATGTACTTGCCGTCGGGCATGCCGGTGGCGGAAACGCCGTCGCTGATGAGAATGACGCCGTCTGCGCCTTTGGCCTGGAGAAGAACTTTCATGGCGATTTCGTCCACGTGAATGCCGTCGGCGATGAGTTCGGCGGTGACTTCGGGCGTGGTGAGCACAGCACCGATCACGCCGGGGTCGCGGTGCGTGAAGGGGCGCATAGCGTTGTAGACATGAGTTGCGTGGTGCGCCCCATGAGCCACGGCGGCGCGGGCCTGTTCGTAGGTGGCGTCGGTATGGCCGATGGAAACGACCATGCCCAGGCTGCGAGCGGCGTCAATACATGGCATCGCGCCAATCAGTTCGGGCGCGATGGTGAGGATGCGCGCGTTGCCGGAAGAAGCATGGATCAGGCGTTGCAGAAATTCGGCGGACGGCAACTGCAGAAATTCTGTTGGGTGAACGCCGCGGCGCTCTTTGCTAAGGAATGGCCCTTCAAAGTGGATGCCGAGAATCTCTGCACGCGGGCTGTTGGTTTCGTGCTGCGTGCCAATGTAGCCGGAAATACCTTCGACGGCTCGGCAAGTATCGTCGGCATCGGCGGTGATAGTAGTCGCCAGAATGGAAGTGGTACCGAATTGAGCGAGCTTTGCGGTTACAGTGCCAAGAGCATCTTCGTTGCCTTCCATGACGTCGCGGCCGCCCGCGCCGTGAATGTGCACGTCAATGAAGCCGGGAATCGCGGTGGAGTCTTGCGCGCGGACTTCTTGCGCGCCGGAGGGGAGAGTGAGATCCGCGCGGGCTCCGATGGTTTCGATTTCGCCGTCGCGAACGAGAATACCGGCGCCAGAAATTTCTCCTTTTGGAGTGATGGCTTTGCCGACGTGCAGAAGGGTTGTGGTCATAGTCAGTTCGTATCGTAGCCGAATCCAAGAGGTTGGCAAAACCGGGCGGGCAGGGGCTCCGAGAGAAGCAGAAAAACAAAACGGGCGGATTTTTCATCCGCCCGCTGAAGCTGCAGAAATGCGAACTGTTACATGCCCTTTTCGGGAGCCATGTCGATGCTGGCCAGCTTGATGGCGTCGCCGCTGGCGGTGCCCTTCACGGTGACGTGATGGCCGGCGTGAGCCGCTACTTTGTCCTGATCGTCGATGGCGTAAACTTTCTTGTCCGCATCATTGACAAACACGTACTTGGCGCCGTGTTCCTTGACGCACTTGGTGGTGCATTCGCCGGCTTTGGCGTTTGCGCCCTTGACGCCGCACTGGCTGTCGGAAATCCAGCCGGTCCAGCTGCCGTCGGCGGCCATGGTCATGGCTGCGGCAAACAACGTGGCTGCGGTGATGGTAGCAAGTCGAAGTTTCATTTCTCTCCCTCCAGAAAACTGCTCTGCTGTCGAAAGCTGCTCAGGACTCGCGGCACGAGGAACAAAAACCTGAATCCTGAACCCGGGTTTAGACTCCCCCAAACCTAGGCGGTTAGCTTGGCACAGGGTTGGCCTCGAGTCCAGAACCTCGTGTGTAAATACGGTGTCGCGACGGTATCGGATGAGCCGGTCATGAGCGCCAAAAGAAAAGGGGGATTCTTGCGAATCCCCCCGCGGTTCTGCGCCCCCTCGGAAGGAACGCAAACTTTACAAAATCGAGTTACTGGCCGGAGCCGGTGCCTGAAGTTTCGGCCGAAGTCGCCGCAGCGCCCTTGGGAACGCTCAGGTAGCCGCTGGCGGTGGATTTGCTGACCTTGTTGATGACCAGTTCGACTGGCTGACGGCTGCCGCCGGTGTAGAAGAAGATGGGCTCATTCACGGAGCGATTTTTCTTTTCGAAATTTTTGTCATCGGCGAGGACATTGATGGTGAACTGGTTCTTCTTGATGTTGGTGTCTTTCAGTTCGACCTGAACCACGCCGACCTTTTGTGCGCCGGCTTTGCGGGTGACGGTGAATTCAAAATAGTCGCGCTGGCCCATGCGGCGCAGCTGATCGATCTCGTCGTGGTTGCGGGCGATGAGCGTGCCCATTTCGCTGCGGGCCATCTGAATACTGTTCTTGGTGGCGTCGAGGTCGGTCTTGACGCCGGTAACGTCGCCGCCGAGCTTGGTGACGTCATCGGAACTGGCCTTGCTTGCGAGCTGCTGATTGACGTTGGTGCCGAGCTCTTCGAGTTTTTTGCTATAAGTCACCGCAGCAGCTTTGTTCTGCTTGCGCGCGGCGATCAAATCGGATTGTGTGACGTTCAACTTGTCGGTGACGACTTTCAGATCGCTTTCGAGCTGCTGATTTTCGTCTTCGGCTTTGGACAAACGTTGGCCCAGCGAATCGTTCTGCTGCTTCAGCGCGGCCTGGGTGGATTGTTCAACGCTGTTGGCGTGATTCATCGCGCTCCATCCCACACCAAGACCGAGAAGTGACAATGCGCCCAACACGGCCACCGCCAAGCCGACCCACCGCGGCGTTCCCGCCGTCGTCGTGGGATTTGAATCCTGATATTCGCTCATGGAAGCTATTCTCCTTGTGGCACTCTTGCCCTGTGCCAGGGAAAAGGAGCACCCCCCTGGCCAAAGGGCGGTCGCGGTAGAGGCGGGTTCTAACCATAAGGGGAATTTGGGTTTAGAGATTGAACCCGAACCCAAAGAGCCTGTTGAATTTGGTACCAGTACCAGTAAAGTTTACGTGGTTACCTGCTTCCCTGTAAATTTTGCTGATTTTGACCTGCTGTTCATGGGAAGGGGGCTAAGGGTGTGGAAAAAGAAAGGGGATCCCGAGGATCCCCTAAATACCTTATTTCGTGTAGGTTCCGAAAAGCTGAAGCTAGGCTGCGTGCACCTCGACGTCGGAACCTTGGCCCGTAACTGGCTCGAAATAGTGGTCCAAGGTGCTCGTAGCTGCCTTCAGAACCAGACGGCAGTTGGAGCAGCCCGTAAGGTGCTCCTCGATGTCCTGGGAGACAGTAGGAGCCAGTTTCCCTTCTAAGTACCAACAAATCAAATGGATAGTGTCACGGCAATTCATACAGACCATCCCTCAGTGGACCCTGCGGCGCGGTAACGATCGACGGTAAAGAAGTGCATGTATGAGGCCAAAGAGCCCGAATATACAACCCCTCGGTATTTGACTGAAAACAAAAGAGAAATAGTTTAGGCGCCGTAAAAAGGTAAACGATTACGAAGAAAGATTTTCGCATCCGAGTTCCAACTCGGGACTCGTTCGGGCGACTTTATCCCTGGCGCGTAATCGTCATTTGGCGCAGGGCAGAGATGCGTTCCTCCAAGGGTGGATGAGTGCTGAACAGCGAAGCGAAGATGGAACCGACCCCTCCGCCAAAGAGCGGCTTGACGATACAGAGGGCGGCAGTACTTTGGGGAATCGAGCTTGGGATGCGCTGATTGTAGGCGCCCAGTTTTTGCAAGGCGCTGATCAAGCCGTAAGGCTGGCCGACCATGCGTGCACCGGTTTCATCGGCGGCATATTCACGTTGGCGGGAGATGCCGAGTTGCAGCATCAAGGCGGCGATCGGAGCAAGAATCAGCATCAGGATTGCGGTGAGGCCGCCGCCACCTCCACGCTCATTGTCACGGCTGCCCCCACCGTATCCGAACAGGCTGGCCCAATAACCCATGCGAGCCATGTAGGTGATGGCGCCAGCCACGGTCGCTGCGATGGAGCTAATCAAGATGTCGTAGTTGCGAACGTGAGAAAGTTCGTGAGCGATGACGCCTTCGAGTTCATCGTCGTTCATCAATTGCAACAAACCTTGCGTGACGGCAACGGATGCGTGACGGGGACTGCGGCCGGTGGCGAAGGCGTTGGGAGCGGGTTCCGGCACGATATAAAGTTTCGGCACGGGCAGGTTCGCTTTGGCGGCCAGCCGCTCCATCACTTCGTACAAACGTGGCAGCTCTTCGCGCGAGACGGGTTTGGCGCCACTCGACCAGAGCGCGATTTTGTCCGAGAAGAAATAGGCGAAAGCATTCATGACGACGGCGAAGCCCAGGGCCATCTTCATTCCATTAGGGCCTCCGAAAGCATTGCCAAGCATCAGCAACACCAGCGTCAGTGCGGTCAGCAAAAAGGCCGTGCGTAGAACTTTCATTGTGGTTTCACCGTGAAAAAAAAGGCGCTAGAGATCTCAGAGTCTATTAAACGCTGAATCCTGGCGCTCCTCGTTCTCTACACTATTAGATTCCGGCTGCCGCAGCCGGTTGCCTGGGCTCCGGCCGCGCGGTCAGGCGTTCAAAGCGCATGGCGGCGTCTCTGCCGTCGCGGTCGACGCGAACGTGATCGCCGGGCAGAACTTGGCCTTCGAGAATCTGCAACGCCAGCGGATCCTGGATTAGCCGCTGGATGGTGCGGCGCAGAGGCCGCGCGCCGTACGCCGGATCGTAGCCCTCCTCCAGCAGAAGTTCGTACGCTTTGCGCGTGAGCTCGAGGTCGATTTTGCGTTCTTCGAGCAGCTTCTCCACGTTTTTGAGCAGCAGCTTGACGATGCCTTCGAGCTGCGCTTTGCCGAGCGGGTTGAAGATGACGATTTCGTCGATGCGGTTGATGAACTCCGGGCGGAACGACGCGCGCAATGCTTCCATCGCCTCCTTACGGGCGCGCTCCGGATTTTGCGTCGAAAGTTCAAAGATTGCAGTGGAGCCGACGTTGCTGGTCATCACCAGAACGGTGTTGCGAAAATCCACGGTGCGGCCTTTGCCGTCAGTAAGGCGGCCGTCTTCGAGAATCTGCAGCAGCACGTTGAAAACGTCGGGATGCGCTTTTTCGATCTCGTCGAAGAGCACGACGGAATAGGGATGGCGGCGCACCTGTTCGGTGAGCTGGCCGCCTTCTTCATAGCCGACATAGCCCGGCGGCGCTCCGATCAAACGCGACACGCTGTGCTTTTCCATGTATTCGCTCATGTCGATGCGGATCATGAGCTTTTCGTCGTCGAAGAGAAATTCGGCCAACGCGCGCGCGAGCTCGGTCTTGCCGACGCCGGTCGGTCCCAGGAAGATAAATGAGCCGATCGGACGCTTGGCATCGGATAGGCCGGCGCGGCTGCGGCGAACGGCATTGGCTACGCGGCCGAGAGCATCGTCCTGACCGACGACACGCTGGCGGAGGCGCTGCTCCATCTTGACGAGCTTATGCGCTTCCCCTTCCAGTAGGCGGCCTGCGGGAATGCCGGTCCATTTGCTGATGAGCTTGGCGATGTCTTCTTCGTCGACTTCCTCCTTGAGCATGGGCGCTTCTTTTTGCATGGCCGCGAAGTCGTCCTGCGCTTTTGTGAGTTCGGCTTCAGCGGAGGCGATGCGGCCATAGCGAATTTCCGCGACTTTGGCCAGTTCACCGGCGCGTTCGTAGCGCTGCTCTTCGGCTTTGAGCTGCTCGATCTGTTCTTTGAGCTTGCGGATCTTGCCGATGGCTTGCTTTTCGGCTTGCCAGCGCGCTTTGCGGCGGCTGGAATCTTCTTTAAGCCCTCCGAGCTCTTTTTCGATTTGCGCGCGGCGTTCTTTGGAATGTGGATCCGTTTCCTTCAGCAAAGCCTGGCGTTCGATTTCCAGCTGCATGATGCGGCGCTCGATTTCGTCAATTTCGGTGGGCAGAGAATCGATCTGCATGCGCAGGCTGGCGGCGGCTTCGTCGATCAAGTCGATGGCTTTATCGGGCAAGAAGCGATCGGAGATGTAGCGGTGTGACAACGTAGCGGCTGCGATAATCGCGGCGTCCTTGATGCGCACGCCGTGATGAACCTCATAGCGTTCTTTGAGGCCGCGGAGAATGGCAATGGTGTCCTCGACGGTCGGCTCGCTGACCAGAACGGGCTGGAAGCGGCGCTCCAGCGCTGGATCTTTTTCGATGTACTTTTTGTATTCGTTGAGCGTGGTCGCGCCGATGGCACGCAGCTCGCCGCGGGCGAGAGCCGGCTTGAGCATATTGGATGCATCCATGGCGCCTTCGGCGGCGCCTGCGCCGACCAGCGTGTGCAGCTCGTCGATGAACAGAATAATTTGGCCTTCGGCCTGGGAAATTTCCTTCAGCACCGCTTTCAGGCGGTCTTCAAATTCGCCGCGGTATTTGGCTCCCGCAACGAGGGCCGCGAGATCGAGCGCGACGAGGCGCTTGGTTTTCAGAACGTCGGGTACGTCGCCGGAAATGATGCGCTGGGCCAGACCTTCGACGATAGCGGTTTTGCCAACGCCAGGTTCGCCGATGAGTACGGGATTGTTTTTGGTGCGGCGGGCGAGAATCTGCATCACGCGGCGAATTTCTTCGTCGCGGCCGATGACCGGATCGAGTTTCGATTTGCGCGCAAGCTCTGTGAGATCGCGGGCGTACTTCTCCAGCGCTTCGTAGGTGGCTTCCGGATTTTGTGATGTGACGCGCTGCGTGCCACGAACGCCGGTGAGCGCCTGAAGAATCGCCTCGTGCGAAGCTCCCATTTTCTTGAGCAGCTGGCCAGCCGCATCGCGATCGAGACTGGCGATGCCCAGGAAGAGATGTTCGGTTGAGACGTAGTCGTCCTTGAAATTGTCAGCTTCCTTAAAGGAGCGTTCGAGGGCCTCATTTAAAGGGCGTCCCATACGCTGTTCGGAAAAGCCGTGCACACGCGGCAGTCGGCCGATTTCGCGTTCGACTTCAGTGTTGAGGGCTTCCTTGCGAATACCAAGGCGCGCCAGCAACGGAGCAACGACGCCTTCGGCCTGATTGACCAGCGCCGCGAGCAGATGCAGCGGCGTGATTTCCTGATTCTCGTGACGCGCGGCAACTTCGTTGGCGTCGGCCAGCGCTTCCTGCGCTTTTACGGTCAATTTTTCAAATCGCAGCATTTCGTTACTCCCCACTTTAAAAAAAGGGCTGGCGCGCGGCCAGCCCCATCGTACTCCCGGAGGTTCAACTCGTTGAACCGACGAGTTGCAGTTATCGAGCCGCAGCCGCGGCCGCCTGATTACCGACGCTCACCTTGATCTGCTTGGGCTTGGCTTCCTCACGCTTCGGGATGCTGAGTGTCAGCACGCCGTCTTTGTAGTCGGCCTTGATGGCGTCCGTATTGACAGTGTTGGCGAGCGAGAAGCTGCGAGCGAAGGAGCCGTAGCTGCGCTCGACGCGCAGGTAGCTCTTCTCGTCCGCTTTTTTCTCGAACTTGCGCTCGCCGCGAATGGTGAGGATGTTGTTCTCGACGCGAACGTCGAGTTCCTCCGGCCTAATGTCTGGCAAGTCGGCCTTAACGACGAGTTCATGCTCACCCTCAAAAATGTCCACTGCCGGAGCCCACGGCGTCAGGTTCTGCTCCTGAGACGTGCGGCCGAAGAAGTCGCTGAACAGGCGGTTCAGCTGAGAGTCATAGGAACCACGAAAGGGCTCCCAACGATCCAAATTTGCCATGGTAAAGGCACCTCCAATAGACTTACAGCAAGCAGATCATAAAATATGAGCGCAACAATGTCAACTATATTTTGAATTGCTGCCGCACTTGATTAAATGCCCTATCTTGAGCGGGTTACAAACGGCCGAAGGCGGTAAGTGGCCCTGTGCAGGGGCCTCGAACTCCTCATAATTGGAAAGAGAGCGGGCAGTAAGTTACGCGTTTTCTGGAAATTATGGAGGCATGTAAACTTATGTTCATGCGCGTATCCGAGTTCGATTACCGGCTGCCTTCTGAACTGATCGCCCAACGCCCGCTGGCGGAGCGAGATGCTTCGCGGATGCTCTTGCTGGACCGGGTTTCAGGGAGCCTGCGAGACAGCAGCTTTTCAGCGCTGCCAGACGTCTTGCGCGGAGACGAGCTACTGGTCTTTAACAACGCCCGCGTCATCCCGGCGCGGCTCTATGGACGACGGCGGGGGATTCACGCCCAGCCTCCTTCGCGGGCCTCGGCGCGCGAGCACCTGACGGGGACCGTCGAAGTCTTTCTGAGCCGCCAAATCGCGACGGATGTCTGGGAGGCGCTGGTGCGACCAGGGCGCAAGCTGCCGACCGGAGAGCGCGTGGTATTCGGCGAGGGCGAGCTGGAAGCGGAGATTATTTCGCGCGGTGAAGTGGGACTGCGGACGGTGCGCTTGGTCAGCCGCGACGGCAAGACGCCAGCACAGCACATTGAGCGACTGGGCCACGTTCCGTTGCCACCGTACATCGAGCGCGAAGACGAAATCTCGGATCGCGAGCGATATCAGACCGTATTCGCAAAGATGCCAGGAGCGGTAGCGGCGCCCACAGCGGGGCTGCACTTTTCCGCACCGATGATGGAGCGACTGCGCGCCAAGGGAATCGAGACATGTGAAATCACGCTGGATGTAGGGCTGGGAACGTTTCAGCCGATCCACAGCGAAACGCTCGAAGAGCACGTGATACACGAGGAGTCGTATGAGATCAGCGAAGCTACGGCACAAGCAGTGGAGAGCGCACGCACCGAGAAGCGGCAGTTGATCGCGATTGGGACGACCGTAGTGCGGGCACTAGAGGATTCCGCGCGACGAGCGGCCGAAGGCAAGCAAGAACGATTGTTACTGGCCGGGCATTCGGAAGCGCGAATCTTCATAACACCAGGGCACGTGTTTCGAGCCGTTGACGGGCTGCTGACGAACTTCCACCTGCCGCGCTCAACTTTGCTGGCGCTAGTGTGTGCGTTTGCCGGCCGGGAACCAGTGCTGGCGGCGTACGAGCACGCAGTCAGAGCGGGGTATCGCTTTTACAGCTACGGAGATTGCATGCTGATTTGCTGAGTAAGAATTCCGGCGGCGCACAGTACGAAGCGGGGATCGAACGGAGCCGCGATCTCCCGCTTCGCATGGAGAGGAGTCAGTCAAACACAGCGCGAACTATTCGCTGAAAACGAAGACTTTCTTTTGGCCGGCGAAACGGACTTCGCGGACCTGGCCGTTTTCGCCA